>NZ_DAMDQC010000021.1:0-42676 GCF_032082325.1 Pantoea sp. CTOTU50773
TCTGCTGATTGCCTTCCAGCAGGGCGTTAAAGGTATGGAAAAACTCTTCCTGCGAGCGCTCTTTATTGGCAAAGAACTGAATGTCATCGATCAACAGTGCATCGACGGAGCGGTAATAACGCTTAAATTCTTCAATGGCGTTGTTCTGCAGCGCTTTTACCATGTCCTGCACAAAACGTTCTGAGTGCATGTAAACCACCTTGGCATTCGGCTTGCGCGCAATAATGCCATTTCCCACTGCATGTAACAGGTGAGTTTTACCTAAACCGGTTCCGCCATAAAGGAAGAGCGGGTTGTAAGCGCCACCAGGGTTATCCGCCACCTGACGTGCCGCCGCGCGCGCCAGTTGGTTAGATTTACCTTCAACGAAGTTATCGAAGTTATGGCGGTTATTCACATTTGAGCGGTAGGTGACATCCGCCGGGGCGGGCACTGAGTCCCAGCTTGGACGCAAGATTTGCGCCGGAGCAGGACGGTTTTCAACAGGAGCAGGGGTGCTGTAAGCCGCCATGGCTGGCTGGCTGGTTGCAACCTGCGCAGCCGGGCGCGTGCCCACTTCAAAACGCAGCAAAGGCACATTCGGACCGCAGAATTCATTCAGCAGCCCATTAATACTATTGAGATATTTATCCCGAACCCAGTCGAGTACAAACCGATTTGGTGCATACAAGGTCAGCGTATTGTCGTTTAATTCAGCTTGCAGCGGACGAATCCACATGCTGAATTCGGTGGCAGGAAGCTCATCCTGCAAACGGGCAAGACACTGTTGCCAAAGCGTAAGTGACACGGCGGACTCCACTCGTACAAAATCGATAAGAATTTCAGGCGCTAATAATAGAAACTGTCTTTTTTGACACAGGCGATCAGAAAGCGCCTGCGACCGCTATCCGCGGTAGTCATCCCTGGCGATCGCAGTGAGGATCGTCAGCGGAAGGGCGGATCATAGCGCAAAGCGGCACAGAGATCTTCCCTTTCTACACAGTTTTGATCCAATTTATCCACAGGCTAGTGAAGCGCTAATGAGTTTACGCTTTCTGTGGAAAAAGCGAGCGGTGATCTTGCTGAAAGAGGCAATTTTTCTGGTCGCCTCTCGTTTCCGCGCAATAAATCTGCAAATTGATCGCAAGAAGATCCTGCGCGATCCTTGCGCTTTACCCTATAGCCCGTATAATTCCCCACCCGGCATTATTGCGTGAAGCCTTGATGCCCGGAATCAGCGGGCTGTATCTGGTTTCCAGGTGCCGCGAACTGCGAAGTAAATTGACTCTGGACTGTACAATTATTACAATCCCGCCTCTTTATTAAAGACACATTGAGGCGTAGGTCGATTTACTGGCCCGAAAACGCGTCACCCAGTGAAAATTTTCAAGTTTAGGTAGAAATCGCCATGAAACGCACTTTTCAACCGTCCGTACTGAAGCGCAACCGTTCTCACGGCTTCCGTGCTCGTATGGCTACTAAAAATGGTCGTCAGGTTCTGGCACGTCGTCGTGCTAAAGGCCGCGCTCGTCTGACCGTTTCCAAGTAATAAAGCTAACCCCTGAGTGGTTAAGCTCGCATTTCCCAGGGAGTTACGTTTGTTAACTCCCACTCATTTCACTTTCGTCTTCCAGCAGCCACAAAGAGCCGGTACGCCGCAAATCACCATCCTCGGCCGCCTTAACTCGCTGGGGCATCCCCGCATCGGTCTTACCGTCGCCAAAAAGCATGTGAAACGCGCCCATGAACGCAACCGGATCAAGCGATTGACCCGCGAAAGCTTTCGTCTGCGCCAACATGAGCTGCCTGCGATGGATTTTGTCATCGTGGCGAAAAAGGGGATTGCTGACCTCGATAACCGTGCGTTAACGGAAGCGTTGGAGAAATTATGGCGTCGGCACTGTCGCCTGGCGCGCGGCTCCTGATCGCCCTGATACGCGTTTATCAACGCGCCATCAGCCCACTACTTGGACCTCATTGTCGGTTCCATCCCACCTGCTCGCAGTATGGGATTGAGGCATTACGCCGTTTCGGCGTCGTAAAAGGTAGTTGGTTGACGATAAAACGCGTATTAAAATGCCACCCTTTGAACCCGGGTGGTGACGATCCTGTGCCGCCAAAAACCTTTGATACCAGAGAACATTAACGATGGATTCGCAACGCAATCTCTTTCTCATCGCTTTTCTGTTCGTGTCTTTTATGATCTGGCAAGCCTGGCAGACGGACCACGCTCCGCAGCCACAGCAGACTCAGACCACGCAGAACACAAGCAGCGCAGCGGGTGATGCCGCCTCTTCCGGCGTGCCGGCTAGCGGTCAGGGCCAAACGATCACCGTTAAGACTGATGTCCTGTCACTCAGCATCAATACTCGCGGTGGCGATATTGAGCAGGCACAGCTGCTGACTTACCCGGACAAACTGGGTTCAGACGCACCGTTCCAGTTGCTGGAAACCACCCCCGCCTTCGTTTATCAGGCGCAAAGTGGCTTAACCGGTCGTAATGGCCCGGATAACCCGAACAATGGCGCTCGTCCGCTGTTCACCACCACTCAGGATCACTTCGAGATGGCCGATGGCCAGACCGAGCTGCGTGTACCACTGACCTGGACCGATGAAAAAGGTGTGGTTTATACCAAAACCTTCGTGTTCAAGCGTGGCGACTTCGCGGTTAACGTTGACTACAACATCAATAACGCCTCGCAGCAACCGCTGGAAGTGTCGATGTTCGGTCAGTTGAAGCAGACCATTGATCTGCCGAAGCATCGTGATACCGGCAGCAACAACTTTGCCCTGCACACCTTCCGTGGCGCAGCGTACTCGACCAGCGAAGCGAAATACGAAAAATACAAATTCGATACCATCGCGGATAACGAGAACCTGAACGCCACCACCAGCAATGGTTGGGTGGCGATGCTGCAGCAGTACTTCGCTACCGCCTGGGTGCCGCGTACTCAGGGTAACAACACCCTGTACACCAGCAACCTCGGTAACGGCGTTGCGGCAATCGGTTATAAATCTTCACCGGTGACCGTGGCAGCAGGCGCACAGCAAGACCTGGGCGCGACCCTGTGGTTGGGGCCAGAAATCCAGGACAAGATGGCCGCTATCGCGCCTCACCTGGATCTGACCGTGGATTACGGTTGGTTGTGGTTCATCTCTCAGCCACTGTTTAAGCTGCTGAAGTTCCTGCACAGCTTTATCGGTAACTGGGGCTTCTCGATTATCGTTATCACCTTCATCGTTCGTGGCATCATGTACCCGCTGACTAAAGCGCAGTACACCTCCATGGCGAAGATGCGTATGCTGCAGCCGAAGATTCAGGCTATGCGTGAGCGTCTGGGCGATGACAAGCAGAAGCAGAGCCAGGAAATGATGGCGCTGTACAAAGCAGAGAAAGTGAACCCGCTGGGTGGTTGCTTGCCGCTGGTTATCCAGATGCCTATCTTCCTGGCCTTGTACTACATGCTGTCAGGTTCGATTGAACTGCGTCATGCACCGTTCATTCTGTGGATTCATGACCTTTCCGCGCAGGATCCGTACTACATTCTGCCGGTTATCATGGGTATCACCATGTTCTTCATCCAGAAGATGTCACCGACCACCGTGACCGATCCGATGCAGCAGAAGATCATGACCTACATGCCGGTTATCTTTACCGTGTTCTTCCTGTGGTTCCCTGCGGGTCTGGTGCTGTACTACATCGTCAGTAACCTGGTGACCATCCTCCAGCAGCAGCTGATTTATCGCGGGCTGGAAAAACGTGGTCTGCACAGCCGCGACAAGAAGAAAGCGTAACGTCTGACTGCAACAGCAGCAGCGTATACTCAAGGGGCGGCATTTATGTCGCCCTGTTTTTTTTCAAAATTTGTACCCTGAATAATTCGAGCGCAGCCAACGCCGCTGCAGCTTGAAGTATGACGGGTAAGAGAGAGAATCATGAGCCACAGCGATACTATCGTTGCCCAGGCGACACCTCCCGGCCGTGGCGGCGTCGGCATTCTGCGTATTTCCGGCGCCAAAGCCGCTGACGTCGCGCAAGCCGTGCTCGGCAAATTGCCGAAACCGCGTTATGCCGACTACTTGCCATTCAGCGATGCGGATGGCAGCGTGCTGGATCAAGGGATTGCGCTGTGGTTTCCAGGCCCCCACTCTTTCACCGGCGAAGATGTGCTGGAGCTGCAGGGTCACGGCGGCCCGGTGATTCTGGATCTGCTGCTGAAACGCATCGTGGCGCTGTCGGGTGTACGCATCGCTCAGCCGGGTGAATTCTCCGAACGGGCGTTCCTCAACGACAAACTCGATCTGGCGCAGGCGGAAGCGATCGCCGACCTGATCGACGCCAGTTCAGAGCAGGCCGCGCGTTCCGCCGTGAATTCACTGCAAGGCGCATTTTCCCTGCGCATCAATACACTCGTGGAAGCACTCACTCACCTGCGCATCTACGTGGAGGCCGCTATCGACTTCCCGGATGAGGAGATCGATTTTCTGTCTGACGGCAAAATCGAAGGTCAGCTTAATGCGGTGATCGGCGATCTTGATAACGTGCGCGCCGAAGCGCGTCAGGGCAGCCTGCTGCGCGAAGGAATGAAAGTGGTGATTGCTGGTCGTCCTAATGCCGGTAAATCCAGCTTGCTGAATGCCCTCGCCGGTCGTGAAGCCGCGATTGTCACCGATATCGCTGGCACCACGCGTGACGTGCTGCGTGAGCATATTCATATCGACGGCATGCCGCTGCACATCATCGATACTGCGGGGCTGCGTGAAGCCAGTGATGAAGTTGAGCGAATTGGAATTGAACGCGCCTGGCAGGAAATCGAGCAAGCCGATCGCGTGCTGTTTATGGTGGATGGCACCACCACCGATGCCACCGAAGCGGCCGCAATCTGGCCTGATTTTGTCGCACGTTTACCGGCACAACTGCCGATTACTGTGGTGCGTAACAAAGCCGATATGACCGGTGAGGTGCTAGGTCTGACAGAAGTGAATGATCACTCACTGATTCGTCTCTCTGCGCGGACGGGGGAAGGCGTGGATGCACTGCGCGACCATCTAAAACAGAGCATGGGCTTCTCTGGCAATATGGAAGGTGGCTTCCTGGCACGCCGACGCCATCTGCAGGCATTAGAGTTAGCAGCCACTCACTTACAGCAGGGTAAAAACCAGCTGCTGGGTGCATGGGCCGGTGAACTGCTGGCGGAAGAGCTGCGTCTGGCGCAGCAAGCACTGAGCGAGATCACCGGTGAATTCACCTCCGACGACCTGCTCGGCAGGATTTTCTCCAGCTTCTGTATTGGTAAGTAGTCTTTACCCTGTTTCCCCCATCACTGTTTGGTTGGGGGAAACATGCGTCTTTGTTATTTGGCACCCCCTCTCCTTTGCAGTATAACGATCGCTGGCCGTGCTAAAGCGTATCGGCCTCACCCACGATTCATGCTAAATATTAGGCGCAAGTTGCTGCCTGAACAGGAGAGAAACATGAGTACACCGCTCGACAGCGTGGCGCTGAACGCGCTGTTCAATGACGCTCGCACCCACAGCTACTGGCAGGACAAACCGATTTCTCACGAAGTGCTGCAGCAACTCTATAGCCTGACCGCGCTCGGCCCGACTTCAGCCAACTGTTCACCAGGACGGTTCGTGTTTGTCACTTCGCAGGAAGGCAAAGAGAAGCTGAAACCTGCGCTCTCCTCCGGCAACGTGGACAAAACCATGGCAGCACCGGCAACGGTGATCGTGGCGTGGGATCCTGAGTTCTATGAAGCGCTGCCCAAACTCTTCCCGCACGGTGATGCGCGTAGCTGGTTCACCAGCAGCCCGGATTTGGCTAAAGAGACGGCTTTCCGCAATAGCAGCCTGCAGGCAGGATATTTAATTCTGGCGGCGCGTTCGCTGGGGCTGGATGCCGGCCCGATGTCCGGTTTTGACCCGTCAAAAGTCAATGAAGCCTTCTTTAGCGAAAGCAAATGGCAGGTGAATTTACTGATTAATCTGGGCTATGGCGAAGCCAGCAAACTGCATGCGCGTTTACCGCGTCTCGGCTTTGATGAAGCCTGCAAATTTGCCTGATTGATTCCAGGCGTCGGGCATTGCGCGACGCCTGTCACTCATATTAACCCAGCGAGTGAAAACCGCTGTTGAAATAGACCATCGGCTCCGCCGCTTCACTTGGCTGTGAAATGCCAACGATGCGCGCCAGCAGCACGCTGTGCGTATTCCACTCCACCACTTTCTCCAGCTGGCAGTCAAAACTCACCAATGCATCAGCCAGCACCGGTGCACCGGTGTTCAGCGTTTGCCACTCACCGCTCTGGAAGCGTTCTGCGCGACGTGCAGACTGACTGAACTGCGCGCATAAATCGTCATGCTGTTCTCGCAAGACGTTCACAGCGAAATGGCCAGCATTCACAAATGCGTCGTGGCTGGATGCACTACGGTTAACACACACCAGCAAGCTTGGCGGCTCGGCAGCCAGTGAGCTAACGGAGGTCGCAATCAGACCCAGCTTTTCGCCCTGAAACTCAGTGGTCACTAAAGAAACGCCTGCGGTCAGGCGGCGCATACCATGACGAAATTCATCAAGTGAGATTGATTCCTGGCGAGTAAGTGAAGTTACTGACATAAAAAAACTCCGACGTGCATGCTGCTGCGATGGGCACGATTATCTTGAGGTGGATTGTTCACGCACTTAGATGTGCTTTTGGTTGCCCAAATCCTACACTACCTCAGACTTTACGGCACCCTATCCGCGCAAAATCAGCAAAAGCGTTATATGCAAATTCAACTGATGGGATTAGCCGCCGCTTCGGTCTTATCTGATTTTTGGTCATTCCATGTTATGCCGGATGCAAACCTCTGAGAAAATTCCTACAATAGCGCTGATGATTATCTGACCATTTTCACGGAGCGACAGATGGCTAGTCATTTTGTACGTTGGATGGGTAACTCGCCGCTCTCTTCAGAGCTGTTTCGGGTTCCACAGGATGTGATTAACAGCGCCGAGCGCTTCCCTGACAAGCGCCGTAGCCGTTTTCTCGCCGCACGCGAATTGCTGGCTCAGCTGATGCTGCGCGTCTATGGCATTCGTGAACTGCCGCCGCTCATCACCACCAGCAGCGGACGCCCTTGCTTTGCCGATCCCAACCTCCCTGACTTCAGCATTGCGTACGCCGGTAATATGGTCGGTGTGCTGCTGGCGGAAGAAGGCGGACGTGCGGGGTTGGATATGGAGATTGTCCGCGCCCACAGCCGTCAGACGCAGGACACGCTCACGCAGGATCTCTCATCGGGTGAGAAAGCGTGGATCAACGCGCAGCAGGATTTTATGGAAGCGGTGACGCAAATCTGGACGCTGCGCCAGAGCATCCTCAAATTAACCGGTGAAAGTGAGAACGGTGCCGGTTCGCTGCAGTTGCACCCTGCTGCCGGCCGTCTGCGCTCCAGCGTGTTTCCGGATATTCAGGCGGTCTGTGATGCCGAGCCGATGCTAGTGTGGTCGTGCGCGCTCTCTCCGGGCACTGAGCGCTTATGCCTGTGGGAGATTGATGCACAACAGCAATGGCAGCCATTGCGCGACGTTGAAATGAGCAAACCGAATATTGGCCCGCGCTCGCTGCGTCTGACCAGCCTCACTCCCACCCCCCAGGAAATCGGACATCTCTAACAAAACAGGCCGCAATCGCGGCCTGTTGTTTTTAGTGCGCGTCGATAAACGCGATTTTTAGCACAAACAGCAGGGCAACAATCACCACGCACGGGCTGATTTCACGCCAGCGTCCTGTGCCAAGCTTCATCACACAGTACGAGATGAAGCCCAGCGCGATACCTTCGGTGATCGAGAAGCTGAATGGCATCATCGCCGCCGTGACAAACGCCGGGACCGCTTCGGTGAGATCGTCCCAGCGCACGCGTGACAGTGACGCCGTCATCAAGACTCCCACATAGATCAGCGCACCTGCTGCCGCATAAGAAGGCACCATCGCGGCCAGCGGTGACAGGAACATCACCAGCAGGAACAGAATCCCGGTGATGACCGCCATCAAGCCGGTACGGCCACCAATCGCCACGCCGGAAGAGCTTTCGATATACGCCGTCACTGAAGAGGTGCCGATGAGCGAACCGGTCACCGAGCTGATGCTATCAACATACAGCGCCTGCTTCATACGCGGGAAAGTGCCCTTTTCATCGGTCAATCCGGCCTTATCGGTGACACCGATCAGCGTGCCGGAAGAGTCGAACAGGTTGACCAGCATAAAGGAGAAGATCACTCCCGCCATGCCGATGTTGAACGCCCCTTTAATATCGACCTGACCCACCACCGATGTCACTGCCGGCGGCGCGGCAAACACACCGCTGAATTTCACATCGCCAATGGCTAAGCCAATCGCCGTGGTGACCACAATCGATACCAGCACCGCCGCGTGGATATTGCGTGAGGCCAGAATCGCGATAATGAAGAAGCCCAGCGCCCCCAGCAGTACGCTATGCGAGGTCAGGTTCCCGACCGTCACAATGGTGTCGGCATTCGGCACGATGATACCGGCGTTTTTCAGGCCCATCATGGCGATAAACAGGCCGATACCGGCGGTGATGCCGACGCGCAGACTCATCGGGATATTAGCAATCATCCAGTAGCGCACACGCAACAGCGTGAGGATCAGCAGACCCAGTGCGCCCCAGAAGATCGCGCCCATACCAACCTGCCATGAATAACCCATCGCGCCGACCACCACAAACGCGAAGAAGGCGTTCAGCCCCATCGCCGGTGCCAGCGCGACCGGCAAGTTCGCCACCAGCCCCATCAGGATGCTACCAAAGGCCGCTATCAAACAGGTGGTGACAAACACCGCCTGAGTATCCATGCCTGCGGCGCCCAGAATTTGCGGGTTTACAAAGACGATATACACCATCGTCAGGAAAGTCGTGAAACCGGCGATCACTTCGGTGCGCGCGGTTGTGCCGTGTTCCTGCAGCTTAAAGATACGCTGCAACAAGCCCTGATTGTTCATTCAACTGTCCCGGAAAAAAATTTATCGCCGTGTATCCTATAGATTTTAGCGCAGCAAAACACTGATTATTCGCAAACGGTTGCCGGGGTCGCTTTCTACGCTCAGTGCGCTAGAGTGTCAGCTGGCTGTTTAATAAAAGGATGATGTGCGATGTCAGTTGAATGTGTGTTTTTCGATTGCGACGGTACGCTGGTCGACAGTGAAGTGATCTGTACGCAATCCTACGTCAACACCTTTGCCCAATACGGTATTGAGCTCTCTTTGCAGCAGATGTTTGAGCAGTACAAAGGGGTAAAGCTCTATGACATCGTGCGGGATGTACTGGCGCAGCATCAGAAAGAGGTGCCGTTAGACGAGTTCGAAACGGCGTATCGTGCAGATGTCGCCCGCCTGTTTGACCTCGACCTAAAGCCGATTGCCGGTGCCAAAGCGCTGGTGGAAAGCGTGAAAGTGCCGATGTGCGTGGTCTCGAACGGGACAGTGAAGAAGATGCAGCACTCGCTGGGCTTAACCGGCATGCTGCCGTACCTCGAAGGTCGGCTGTACAGCGGATACGACATCAATCACTGGAAGCCCGATCCGGAATTGATGTATCACGCGGCGGAGCAAATGCAGGTGCCGATTGAGAAGTGCATTCTGGTGGATGATTCAGAAGCCGGTGCGCGTGCGGGGATCGCGGCGGGCATTCCGGTATTTTACTACTGCGCTGATGCGCACAATCCGGAGTTGGATCATCCGCTGGTGACGCGCTTTGATGATATGACGCAACTGCCCGCACTGTGGCGCGCACGGGGTTGGGATTTGGTGTAAACCCAGGGCGGCATGAATGTCGCCCCTGCAGAAACCGGCGCACGATGTCCGGGCAATGCAGGATGCAAATCGACTGACCCCAAAAGTGTTACCTCTGTGGTCGGTCTGATCTGTTACCTCTGTGCCCGGTGGAACCTGGTGCTGCCTCTACAGAGGCCGATGTGCGATTTTGATCTGTTCGCAGATCTAATAGGGTGCGCATTTATGCGCACCAGGTAACCTAAACGCCTTAGCCAATCGCGCCCAGTGAATCCTCGTTGCTCTGTTTCTTCGGCAGCAGGAACAGTGTCGCAACGATATCCAACAGATAAATCAGCGCCAGCAAAGTGATGGCCGCAGTAAAGGATATTTGCGCCGCCAGCAGGCCAATCACCAGCGGACCAAAGCCGCCAACACCGCGCCCGAGGTTAAACAGTACGTTCTGCGCAGTGGCACGCGCCTGCGGTGGGAAAGTGTCGGAGATCAGCGCACCGTAGCCGCCAATCATGCCATTCACAAACATCCCCATGATCGCGCCAGTGAACAACATCACGGTAGGATCGCGCAGCTGCGCATACACCACCACCATCACCACTGCGCCAAACTGGTACAGCAGGAAAATCTTCCAGCGCGCGAAGCGATCGGCCAATACACCAAACAGCCAGATGCCAAAGGTCATGCCGACCACGGTCACCGCTGTCCACAAGCCGGATTTGGTCAGGCTGAATCCAAAGCTCGATGACAGATAGCTCGGCATCCAGATCATCAAGCCGTAGTAACCGAAGTTCTGCACTGAGCAGAGGATGAAAATCCCGAGGCTGGCTTTACTGGTGGCGCGGTCGGCGAACAGCAATTTGATGCGTGCGGCGAATGATAGCTGCGGCGTCTTCTCAACGTGACGCGTGAAGCCTTCCGGCTCGCCCATGCTACGGCGAATCACAAACGACACCAGTGCAGGCAACAGGCCCACCAGGAACATGCCGCGCCAGCCGATCACACTCAGTAGCGGCGGAGTAATAAACGCCGCCAGCAGCACACCGAGCTGCCAGCCGATGCCGACCCATGCCGAGGCGCGATTACGCTTCTCCTTCGGCCAGGCTTCCGCAATCAGCGCCATGCCAATACCAAACTCACCGCCTAAGCCCACGCCCGCCAGCGTGCGATAGGCCAACAGATCCCAGTAGCCCTGCGCCACCGCGCACAGCCCGGTGAAGATGGAGAACATCAGGATCGTCACGGTAAGAATACGGATACGACCATAGCGATCGCTGAGATGACCAAACACAATGCCACCGATCACCGCGCCGATCAGCGTCCAGGTGACCAGCGAACCGGCCTGAGAGGGATCGAGCGCCAGCGAGACGCTGATCGCCGGTAACATAAAGCCCAGAATTAACAGATCGAAGCCGTCCATCGCATAGCCACTAATGGCAGCAACCATCGCTTTTGCCGGCGTCACGGCGTTTTTTTTCGTTATTGGGGAAGACATTTAACAGCACCTGGCAGAAAAAAGTGCGCCAAGTATAAAGAGAGGGAATCGCGGAGACCAATCAGAAATGAAGATGGCTGCCTGTTTGCCACAGTGGCAACAGGCAGCCGAAACGGCAATTAAGAGGGTTTATTGCTGCCGTCGTCACCTGACAGCAGTTCATCCAGCTTGTCGCCGCCAACGTGACGGAAATCCTGACCTTTAACGAAATAGAAGATAATTTCGCAGATGTTCTGGCAACGGTCACCGATACGCTCGATGGCGCGGGCACAGAACAGCGCCGTCAGTACACTTGGGATGGTGCGGGGATCTTCCATCATGTAGGTCATCAGCTGACGCACAATGCCTTCGTACTCTTTGTCGACCTTCTTATCTTCACGATAGATCTTAATGGCTTCATTCAGATCCATACGCGCGAAGGCATCCAGCACGTCATGCAGCATCTGCACGGTGTGGCGACCCAGAGACTCCAGACTCACCAGCAGAGGCAGGTGCTGCTGGCTGAACTTCTCCAGCGCCGTGCGGCTGATTTTCTCAGCGACGTCACCGATACGTTCCAGCTCAGAGATGGTCTTGATGATTGCCATCACCAGACGCAAGTCGCTGGCGGTAGGTTGACGTTTGGCGATGATGCGCACGCAGGCTTCATCAATCTCCACTTCCATCATGTTGACCTTCTGATCACCGTCGATCACGCGACGTGCCAGCTCGCCATCCTGGTTGTGCATCGCGGTAATGGCATCGGTAAGCTGCTGCTCAACCATGCCACCCATGATCATCACCTGGGTGCGAATGTGTTCCAGCTCCGCGTTGAACTGACCGGAGATGTGTTTGTTCAGATTCAAATTGTCCATGTGCGTCTCCTGAATCAGCCGTAACGACCGGTGATGTAATCTTCGGTCTGCTTCTGCGCGGGCTTGGTAAACAGTGTATCGGTGTCGCTGAATTCGATCAGCTCGCCCAGATACATGAAAGCGGTATGGTCAGAACAACGCGCGGCCTGCTGCATGTTGTGCGTCACGATCACCACGGTGTAATCCTGCTTCAGCTCGGTGATCAGCTCTTCAATACGACCGGTAGAGATCGGGTCGAGGGCTGAGCATGGCTCATCCAGCAACAGCACTTCCGGGCGAATCGCGATACCGCGTGCGATGCACAGACGCTGCTGCTGACCGCCGGAGAGACTGTAACCGCTCTGATGCAGCTTGTCTTTGGTTTCATTCCACAGCGCGGCTTTGGTCAGCGCCCACTGCACACGCTCGTCCATATCGGCACGTGACAGCTTTTCAAACAGACGCACGCCAAACGCGATGTTGTCATAAATCGACATCGGGAACGGCGTTGGCTTCTGGAACACCATGCCAACGCGTGCGCGCAGCAGGGCGATATCCTGATGGGAAGCCAGAATATTGTCGCCATCCAGCAGAATGTCACCTTCAGCACGCTGCTCAGGGTAGAGCGAGTACATTTTGTTGAAGGTGCGCAGCAGGGTGGATTTACCACAACCTGATGGTCCGATGAAGGCGGTGACCTGGTTCTTCGCGATATCCAGGTTAATGTTCTTCAGAGCGTGAAACTTTCCGTAATAGAAGTTCAGATTGCGAACCTGAATTTTACCGGCAGAAGTCGTTGCCATACTCATTGCTCATCTCTCATGTGCAGCGCCGCCGAAGCCGCGCCGGGAAATTAATGTTTGCCCTTGGCGAAAACCACTCGCGCGACAATGTTCAGCAGCAGCACGCACAGGGTAATGATCAACACACCCGCCCATGCCAGGCTTTGCCACTCGGCAAATGGGCTCATGGCGAATTTGAAAATCGTCACCGGCAGGTTGGCGATCGGCTGCATCATGTCGGTACTCCAGAACTGGTTCGACAGCGCAGTAAACAGCAGCGGTGCAGTTTCGCCCGCGATACGTGCCACGGCCAGCAGGACACCGGTAATGATGCCGGAGACTGAAGCTTTCAGCGTAATGGCAGAAATCATCTTCCACTTCGGCGTACCCAGTGCATAAGCCGCTTCACGCATGCTGTCAGGTACCAGACGCAGCATGTTTTCAGAAGTACGAATCACGATAGGAATCTGCAACAGCGCCAGCGCCACCACACCCGCCCAGCCAGAGAAGTGCTGCATCTGTGCCACCACGATGGTATAGACGAACAGGCCCACTACAATCGACGGTGCTGACAACAGGATGTCGTTGATGAAGCGAATCACTTCCGCCAGCCAGTGCTTACGGCCATATTCGGCAAGATAGATACCAGCCATGATACCCAGCGGTGTACCGAACACCGTTGACCACAGAATGAGTAACCCACTGCCCGCCAGGGCGTTGGCTAAACCACCGCCTGCGGTGTTCGGTGGCGGGGTTGATTCAGTGAACAGTGACCAGCTCAGACCATCAATGCCTTTGGTGACGGTAGTGAACAGAATCCACACCAGCCAGAACAGGCCAAAGGCCATGGTCAGCATCGACAGCGTCAGTGCCACTTTATTTTTAGCACTGCGACGTGCCTGCATTTTACGGCGCGAGGCTTCCAGCTCAGCACGAGCATGCATTTCGATAGCGGTCATGAACGGGCTCCTTCACTCTTCGCCAGGCGCAGGATCATCAGTTTGGAGATGGCCAGTACGATAAAGGTAATCACGAACAGAATCAGACCCAGTTCCATCAATGCCGCCACATGCACACCGGATTCAGCTTCAGCGAATTCGTTCGCCAGCGCGGAGGTGATACTGTTGCCCGGCATAAACAGCGAGGCGCTGTCGAGCTGGTAGGTGTTACCGATGATGAAGGTCACCGCCATGGTTTCACCCAGTGCACGACCCAGGCCCAGCATCACACCACCGATTACACCGTTTTTGGTGAACGGCAGCACGATGCGCCAGATCACTTCCCACGTGGTGCAACCAATACCGTAGGCGGACTCTTTCATCATCACTGGCGTCTGCTCAAACACATCACGCATGACCGATGCAATGTACGGAATGATCATGATGGCGAGGATCACGCCAGCGGCCAGAATACCGATACCGAATGCCGGGCCTGAGAACAGGGCACCCACAATGGGAATGTTCGACATGATGTTGCCGACCGGTGTCTGGAAGTACTCAGCGAACAGCGGGGCGAAGATAAACAGGCCCCACATGCCGTAAACGATACTCGGGATCGCTGCCAGCAACTCAATTGCGGTACCCAGCGGGCGACGCAACCAGTTAGGTGCCAGTTCCGTCAGGAATAGCGCAATGCCAAAGCTCACCGGCACAGCGATGATTAAGGCAATGATGGAGGTGACGAGGGTGCCGTAGATCGGTACCAGCGCACCAAATTGTTCGTTTGGCGCATCCCAGGTTTTGGTCCATAAGAAGGAAAAACCAAATTTTTGGATGCTTGGCCAGGAGGAGAAAATCAGGGAGACGATAATGCCACCCATCAACAACAACACGATAAGCGCGGAAAGTTTCACCAGCGCGCCGAAAATCATGTCACCTTGTTTACCTGGGGCTTTGAACGTCGGCTTAGTGGCAGCCATAAGTTTCTCGGTTCTCAGAGGAAGTTCAGGGCGGCATACCATGCCGCCCATCGGGTTGGTCAGTCAGGGGAGACTGACCGGGTCATTCGCTTACTTGTAAATCGCTTTGCCTGAGCTGTCTTTGATGTTCGCTTTCCAGGCAGTACGAATCTGGTTAGCAACGCTTTCTGGCAGCGCAGCGTAATCCAGTGCGGTTGCAGTTTTGCTGCCGCCTTTGTAAGCCCAGTCGAAGAACTTCATCACTTCAGCACCTTTAGCCGCATCAGCCTGCTCTTTGTAGATCAGGATGAAGGTGGTAGAAGAGATTGGCCATGCATCTGCACCTTTCTGGAAGGTCAGGTCCTGAGCGAAAGATTTGCTCCAGTCTGCGCCTTTAGCAGAGTTTGAGAAGCTGGTTTCGCTTGGCGCAACTGGCTTGCCATCTGCATCCATTAGTTTGGTGTAGGTCAGGTTGTTCTGCTTAGCGTAAGCATACTCAACGTAGCCGATTGAACCAGGCAGACGCTGTACGAAGGCTGCAACGCCGTCGTTACCTTTACCGCCCAGACCGGTTGGCCAGTTAACGGTGTTGCCTTTACCAATTTTGCTGTTCCAGTCTGCGTTGACTTTAGACAGGTAGCTGGTGAACACGAAAGAGGTACCTGAACCATCTGCGCGGCGAACCACGTTGATGTTGGTGTCTGGCAGTTTCACGCCTGGGTTCAGTTTAGTGATCGCCGGGTCGTTCCACTTTTTGATGTTGCCCAGGTAGATATCGCCAACGGTTTTGCCGTCCAGCGTCAGTTCACCTGATTTCACGCCTGGGATGTTAACGGCCAGTACCACGCCACCGATAACGGTAGGGAACTGGAACAGACCATTTTTTTCCAAATCGGCATCACTTAACGGCGCATCAGACGCACCGAAATCGACGGTTTTAGCGATGATTTGCTTAACGCCGCCTGAAGAACCAATACCCTGATAGTTGATTTTGCTACCGGTGGCTTGCTGATACTCTGCTGCCCACTTGGCATAAACCGGTGCCGGGAATGTACCGCCAGCGCCAGTCAGGTCGGTGGCTGCAAAAGCAGATACCGCGCTTACTGCGAAGGTGGCGGCGAGGATTCGGGCTACGGATGTACGCATCAGTGTCATGTTCCCTCCAGGGGATTTAAAAAAATCAGGCTCAATGCCATTTTAGTTGGAGTCAGTGATTGCTGCTGGAGGGAAAATAGGACAGTTTGATGACAGTGAAATGTACGAAATATGACAGTTATATGACACCGTTTAAAAAGCAAGCGGACCCGTTGCAGGCCCGCCCTTTTTATAGATTATTCAACAGTAACCGATTTTGCCAGGTTACGGGGCTGGTCAACGTCGGTGCCTTTAATCAGCGCAACATGATACGAAAGCAGCTGCAACGGCACGGTATAGAAGATCGGTGCTATCACCTCTTCGACGTGTGGCAGTGAGATGATTTTCATGCCCTCGCTGTCGGTGAAACCCGCATCCTGATCGGCAAATACATACAGCAAACCGCCGCGCGCGCGCACCTCTTCAATGTTCGATTTCAGCTTCTCCAGCAGCTCGTTATTCGGCGCAACGACGATCACCGGCATATCGGCATCAATCAGCGCCAGCGGGCCGTGTTTCAGCTCTCCGGCGGCGTAGGCTTCTGCGTGAATATAGGAGATCTCTTTCAGCTTCAGCGCGCCTTCCATCGCAATCGGATACTGATCGCCACGGCCCAGGAACAACGCATGATGCTTGTCAGAGAAACCTTCAGCCAGGCTTTCAATCACTTTATCCTGCGCCAACATCTGCTCAATGCGGCTTGGCAATGCCTGCAGCGCATGCACAATTTCGTGCTCGGTTTCTGGCTTCATGCCACGCAGACGACCCAGTTTTGCCACCAGCATCAGCAACACTACCAACTGCGTGGTGAAGGCTTTCGTTGAGGCCACACCAATTTCGGTGCCGGCTTTGGTCATCAGCGCCAGATCGGATTCACGCACCAGCGAAGAGCCGGCAACGTTACAGATGGCCAGCGAACCGAGATAACCCAGCTCTTTAGACAAGCGAAGCGCGGCCAGCGTATCGGCGGTTTCACCCGATTGCGACAGGGTGATCAGCAGACTGTTTTTACGCACAGCGGATTTGCGATAGCGGAATTCGGAGGCGATTTCCACATCGCAAGGAATGTTGGCCAGCGACTCAAACCAGTAGCGCGACACCATCCCGGAGTTATACGAGGTACCGCAGGCGATAATCTGGATGTGCTCAACCTTGCTCAGCAAGGTTTCGGCATTGGCACCCAGTTCGCTGAGATCGATCTGCCCATGATTAAAACGACCAGTGATGGTGTTTTTAATCGCGTTCGGCTGCTCATAGATCTCTTTCTGCATGTAGTGACGATAGGCACCTTTATCACCAGCATCGTACTGCGCCGTGGATTCGATTTCCGCGCGTTTGGCTGGCTTGCCATCACGATCGATGATGGTGACTTCACGGCGCGTAATCTCGGCGATATCGCCCTCTTCCAGGTACATAAAGCGGCGGGTCACCGGCAGCAGCGCCAGTTGGTCAGAAGCAATGAAGTTTTCACCCACGCCACGGCCAATCACCAGCGGGCTACCTGAACGCGCAGCCACCAGCACGGATGGATCGCGGCTGTCCATGATCACCATGCCATAAGCACCGCGCAGTTGCGGGATCACGCGCAGTACCACTTCACGCAATGTGCCGCCCTGCTTCTGCTCCCAGTGCACCAGATGCGCCACCACTTCGGTGTCCGTTTCTGAGGCAAACTGGTAACCGCGTTCGATCATCTGCGCACGCAATGGCTCATGGTTCTCAATGATGCCGTTATGCACAATGATGATGTGCTCAGAGACATGCGGATGCGCATTGGCTTCTGATGGCTCACCGTGGGTTGCCCAACGCGTATGAGCAATACCAGTGCCACCAATTAGTGGCTGCTGCTCTGCGGCTTCGGCCAGATTAGCCACTTTGCCAAGACGACGCAGACGCGTCATATGTCCCTGGCGATCGACAACGGCCAGACCCGCTGAGTCATAACCGCGATACTCAAGACGACGCAGACCTTCCAGCAGAATTTCTGCGATGTCACGCTGCGCTACTGCACCAACAATTCCACACATAATAGTTTCCTGACTTCATGGCTTTCGGCCATTGCGTTGTCTTCTGACCTGATTATTCCCCGAGCCTTGTAGAGAGTGGGGGATCTACCCTTCATACATCAAATTTCAGGTGCGTTGGCTATGCGCATTCACCTTAGTCACTGACTTCAGTCAACTCCTGAGGACTCGCGCTTGCCGCCTTTCTGAAACTCGAATGAGTTCGGGTAGTTTTTTTCACGGGCCGATCTTTGCCGACCCTTAAAATTTATTTTTTCTTAACCGGACGCTGCCAGCCAGACTTCTGATTCTGTTCTTTGCGGTTGTAGACCAAATCGGCGGCGGTGACATCTTTCATTACCGTGGTACCTGCCGCGATGGTCGCGCCAGCCGCGACGGTGACCGGGGCCACCAACTGGGTATCGGAGCCGACAAACACGTTGTCGCCGATAATGGTTTTCGATTTATTCGCGCCATCGTAGTTACAGGTGATGGTACCTGCACCGATATTCACGCCCGCACCAATTTCGGCATCGCCAAGATAGGAAAGATGACCCGCTTTAGAACCTTTGCCCAAGATGGCCTTTTTCATCTCAACGAAATTGCCGACATGTGCCTCTTCCGCCAACTCGCTGCCAGGACGCAGACGCGCGAATGGCCCAACGGTGCAGGCAGCGGCTAAGGTGGCATCTTCGAGGACTGAATAAGGGCTGATTTCACAATCATCACCAATAACGCTATTTTTGATGATGCACCCAGCGCCAATTTTGACGCGGTCGCCCAATGTCACGGTGCCTTCAATGATAACGTTGGTATCGATCTCGACATCACGCCCATGTTGCAGCGAACCGCGCAGGTCGAAACGCGCAGGATCGCGCAGCATGACGCCCGCCAGCAGCAATTGTTCTGCCTGCTCGCTCTGATAGGCACGCTCCAGCGTGGCCAGTTGCAGGCGGTTATTCACACCATCGGTCTCACTGATACGCGCAGGATGTACCGCGTTGATCACGCGACCTTCGTGATGCGCCATGGCGATGATATCGGTGATATAAAACTCGCCTTGAGCATTGTTATTGTTGAGCTGCGCCAGCCAGCGTTTGAGGTCGCCGCCGTTTGCAATCAGGATGCCGGTGTTAATTTCCTGAATCTTAAGCTGTTCTGCTGAGGCATCTTTCTGCTCAATGATGCCGGTCACCGTGCCGTTTTCACGCACGATGCGACCATAGCCGGTAGGGTTGTCTAACACCACGGTGAGCAAACCGATTCCACCTTCAGGTTTCGCTTCACGCAAACGCTGTAAAGTGGCTTGCGAGATCAGCGGTACGTCGCCGTACAGCATCAGGATGTCTTCGTCATCGGCAAAGAAAGGTGCTGCCTGCTGCATTGCATGGCCGGTACCGAGCTGTTCAGCCTGCAGTACCCAGTTCAGGGTGTTGTGGGCCAGTTTCTCTTGCAGTAAATCGCCGCCGTGACCGTACACCAGATGCACCTGCTGGGCACCCAGACCGGTCGCGGCATCGATCACATGCTGAACCATCGGTTTTCCTGCCAGGCTATGCAGAACTTTTGGCAGATCGGAATACATTCGGGTGCCTTTGCCAGCGGCCAGGATCACCACACTCATCGCGCTTGTAGACATAACTATCCAGACTCAATTTAACTTTCGAAAGTGTAAGGTTTACCTCTGAGATTACTACATTTTTCTCGGACCGAAATTAGCGGATAAAGATGAAAGGCTGATTGGAGATAAAACCAGTGCCGGCCTGGGCATCACGCGATGCATTTTGCCGATAGAATCGGGCAGAGCAAGACAACATCGCCCTCCCCCAAAGCAGGATGCTTTATAGCGCGCAAAAAAAATGCCAGCCCAATGGGCTGGCATTTCGTGACGCATAAAGCCTGATTACATCGCTTTCTTGGTCAGCTCGATTACACGCAGTTTCGCGATAGCTTTCGCCAGTTCCGCAGAGGCCTGAGCATAGTCCACATCACCGTGGCTGCTGTTCATGTGCTCTTCTGCTTTACGTTTCGCTTCCAGCGCGCGCGCTTCGTCGAGGTCTTCACCGCGAATCGCGGTGTCGGCCAGAACGGTCGTGCTGCCCGGCTGTACTTCCAGCACGCCGCCAGAGAGGTAGATATACTCCTCTTCGCCGTGCTGTTTCACGATGCGAATCATACCAGGCTTGATGGCTGTCAGCAGCGGGGCGTGGCCTGGGTAAATACCCAGCTCACCTTCGCTACCTGACACCTGGATGCGCTCAACCAGACCGGAGAACATTTGTTGCTCCGCGCTGACAACGTCCAGATGATAAGTCATAGCCATACTATTCCTCCTGGGAAACCGTTATTACAGTTTCTTCGCTTTTTCTACAGCTTCTTCGATAGCGCCGACCATGTAGAACGCCTGCTCTGGCAGGTGGTCGAATTCGCCTTCCATGATGCCTTTGAAGCCACGAATCGTGTCTTTCAGGGTCACGTACTTACCTGGAGAACCGGTGAAGACTTCAGCAACGAAGAACGGCTGAGACAGGAAGCGCTGAATCTTACGCGCACGTGCCACCAACAGTTTGTCTTCTTCAGACAGCTCGTCCATACCCAGGATGGCGATGATGTCTTTCAGTTCCTGGTAACGCTGCAGCAGAGACTGCACGCCACGCGCAACGTCGTAGTGCTCCTGACCCACGATCAGTGGATCCAGCTGACGGCTGGTGGAATCCAGCGGGTCAACGGCCGGGTAGATACCCAGAGACGCGATCTGACGGCTCAGCGTAACGGTTGAGTCTAAGTGAGCAAAGGTGGTTGCTGGTGATGGGTCAGTCAAGTCATCCGCAGGAACGTAAACGGCCTGTACAGAGGTGATTGAACCCGTCTTAGTGGAGGTAATACGCTCCTGCAACACACCCATCTCTTCTGCCAGCGTTGGCTGGTAGCCTACCGCAGATGGCATACGACCCAGCAGTGCTGATACTTCAGTACCGGCCAGGGTGTAACGGTAGATGTTGTCGATGAACAGCAGAACGTCACGGCCTTCATCACGGAATTTCTCCGCCATGGTCAGACCGGTCAGTGCTACGCGCAGACGGTTACCCGGCGGCTCGTTCATCTGGCCATACACCAGCGCTACTTTATCGATAACGTTGGAGTCAGTCATTTCGTGGTAGAAGTCGTTACCCTCACGAGTACGTTCACCCACACCAGCAAATACCGAGTAACCTGAGTGCTCAGCCGCGATGTTACGGATCAGCTCCATCATGTTTACGGTTTTACCTACACCCGCACCACCGAACAGACCGACTTTACCGCCCTTAGCGAACGGACACATCAGGTCGATAACCTTGATGCCGGTTTCCAGCAGCTCTTGCGAGTTAGACTGATCTTCATAAGAAGGCGCAGCACGGTGAATAGAGGAAACCTCTACAGTGGTGCCGTCGTCATTCTGCAGGTCGCCTTTCATGTCGATTGGTTCGCCCAATACGTTCATGATACGGCCGAGGGTTGCTTTACCAACCGGTACCTGGATCGGTTTTTTCAGGTCGGTAACTTGCAGACCGCGCTTCAGGCCGTCAGAAGTACCCATGGCGATGGTACGCACCACGCCACCACCCAGCTGCTGCTGAACTTCCAGCACCAGACGAGCGTCACCATTTTGAACCTCAAGCGCGCTATATACCTGTGGTACCGCGTCCTGAGGGAATTCGACGTCAACTACGGCGCCGATAATCTGGACAATCTTTCCAGCTGCCATCTTGAATCCTCTACCTAATACGAGAATATCCGGCCGCGCTCGCGCGACAGGATATATGCCTGGTTAAACCGCGGAGGCTCCCGAGACGATCTCGGTAAGTTCCTGGGTGATGCTGGCCTGACGAGCTTTGTTGTAAACCAACTGCAGCTCTTTGATCAGGTTTCCGCCGTTATCGGTTGCAGCTTTCATTGCCACCATACGTGCAGCCTGCTCACTGGCCAGGTTTTCCACCACACCCTGATAAACCTGCGATTCGACATAACGGCGCAGCAGGGTATCCAGCAGCGCTTTCGGATCGGGTTCGTACAGGTAATCCCAGGTCTTCGCCTTCATCTCTTCTTCACCTTCCGCTGGCGGTAACGGCAGCAGTTGGGTAATGGTCGGAGTCTGAGACATGGTGTTATTAAACTTGTTGCTGACGATATACAGCTTGTCGATGCGGCCTTCATCATAGGCCTGCAACATCGCTTTTACTGGGCCGATAAGATCAGACAGTGCAGGCTTGTCGCCCATACCAGTGACCTGTGCCACGATGTTGCCACCGACAGAGCCGAAGAATGAATTGCCTTTAGAACCGATAACGGCCAGATCGCTCTGTACACCTTTATCAGCCCAGCCCTTCATATCTGCCAGCAATTTTTTGAACAGGTTAATGTTCAAACCACCACAAAGCCCGCGGTCGGTAGAAACGACCAAATAGCCGACGCGCTTAACGTCGCGCTCTTCCAGGTAAGGGTGCTTGTATTCCAGATTCCCTAACGCAAGGTGACCAATCACTTTGCGCATGGTGTCTGCATACGGACGGCTGGCCGCCATGCGTTCCTGCGTTTTACGCATTTTGGAGGCGGCGACCATTTCCATCGCTTTGGTGATCTTCTGCGTATTTTTTACGCTTCCAATCTTGGTACGTATTTCTTTTGCACCGGCCATTAGCTTCTCCTCAAAGCCTTGCGGCCTGCCTTTTCAGACAAGCCGCCAGGCATTACCAGGACTGGGTTGCTTTAAACGTTTCGAGGAGGCCTTTCAGCTTCTCTTCGATTTCGTTATTAAAGTTGCCCGCTTGGTTGATTTCAGCCATCAGCTCAGCGTGATCGCGGTCTGCGAACGCCAGCAGAGCGGCTTCGAAGCTGCCGATTTTCGCCAGTTCAACGTCGTTCAGGAAGCCGCGCTCAGCAGCAAACAGCACCAGACCCTGTTGCGCGACAGACATCGGCGCATACTGTTTCTGTTTCAGCAGCTCGGTCACTTTCTGACCGTGGCTCAGCTGTTTACGCGTTGCATCGTCCAGATCGGATGCGAACTGAGAGAACGCAGCCAGTTCACGATACTGTGCCAGAGCGGTACGGATACCACCGGACAGTTTCTTGATGATCTTGGTCTGTGCAGCACCACCAACACGGGATACAGAGATACCCGGGTTAACGGCTGGACGAATACCGGAGTTGAACAGGTTCGATTCCAGGAAGATCTGACCATCAGTAATCGAGATTACGTTGGTCGGAACGAACGCAGAAACGTCACCCGCCTGAGTTTCGATGATTGGCAGCGCGGTCAGAGAACCGGTCTGGCCTTTCACAGCACCGTTAGTGAAACGCTCAACGTAGTCAGCGCTTACGCGTGATGCACGCTCCAGCAGACGAGAGTGGAGATAGAACACGTCGCCTGGGAATGCTTCACGACCTGGTGGACGGCGCAGCAGCAGAGAAATCTGACGGTAAGCAACAGCCTGCTTAGACAGGTCATCGTATACGATCAGGGCATCTTCACCGCGGTCACGGAAGTACTCACCCATCGCGCAACCGGCGTATGGCGCCAGGTATTGCAGTGCAGCGGATTCAGAAGCAGAAGCCACAACGACGATGGTGTTAGCCAACGCGCCGTGTTCTTCCAGCTTACGTACCACGTTAGAAATGGTTGACGCTTTCTGGCCAATCGCAACGTAGACACACTTGATGCCTGAATCGCGCTGGTTGATGATGGCGTCGATTGCCATTGCGGTTTTACCGGTCTGACGGTCACCGATGATCAGCTCACGCTGGCCACGGCCGATTGGAATCATCGCATCGACAGATTTGTAACCGGTCTGAACAGGCTGGTCTACTGACTGACGGTCGATAACGCCCGGTGCAATCACTTCAACCGGCGAGAAGCCGTCGTTGTCGATTGCGCCTTTACCGTCGATCGGTGCACCCAGGGTGTTCACCACACGGCCCAGCAGGCCACGGCCAACTGGAACTTCAAGAATACGGCCAGTACATTTAACCTTCATGCCTTCGGCGAGGTCAGCGTACGGGCCCATCACTACTGCACCAACCGAGTCACGCTCGAGGTTCAGTGCGATAGCGTAACGGTTGCCCGGCAGGGCAATCATCTCACCCTGCATCACATCGGCCAGGCCGTGTACGCGGATGATACCGTCACTTACAGAAACAATAGTACCTTCGTTGTGAGCTTCGCTCACCACATTGAACTGAGCAATGCGCTGCTTGATCAGTTCGCTGATTTCGGTGGAATTCAGTTGCATATGCTCCAGTCCCCTTAAGACTGCAAGACGTCTGCCAGACGATCAAGACGGCCGCGTACGCTACCATCAATGACCAGGTCACCCGCACGGATAACCACACCTGCCATTACAGACTTGTCAATTTTGCAATTCAGCTTAACTTTGCGTGACAGACGTTTTTCCATCGCGGCGCTGATTTTACTCAGCTGGCTGTCACTCAGGGTACTGGCAGAAATCACATCCACTTCGGCGGTCGCTTCATAAGCGTCACGCAGTTGGATGTACTGTTCCAGTACCGCTGGAAGTGCTGTCAAACGTCCGTTTTCCGCCATTACCTTAATCAGGTTCTGAGCGGGTTCATCAAGTTGATCGCCACATACCGCGTTGAAAGAAGCAGATAAAGCTTCCGGCGCGAGCGCACCGGAAAGAAGATCTGCCATCTGTTCGTTGCGAGCCACTTCAGCGGCAAACGCCAGCATGGTCTGCCAACGATCGATACTTTGATGCTCAACAGCAAAGTCAAAAGCTGCTTTGGCGTAGGGGCGAGCTACAGTAATCAGATCAGACATCAGCCCCTCCCTCCTTACAGTTCAGCGACCAGTTTATCAACGATGTCGCTGTTAGCAGCTTCATCCACGGAACGTTCGATGATTTTCTCGGCGCCAGCTAATGCCAGCAACGCGACTTGCTTACGCAGCTCTTCACGGGCACGTGAACGCTCGGCTTCGATTTCTGCCTGCGCTTGTGCCACGATGCGGTTACGTTCAGTCTCAGCTTCGGTTTTCGCTTCGTCCAGAATCTGTGCACGGCGTTTGTTCGCCTGCTCGATAATGACCTGAGCGTCTTCTTTCGCTTTTTTCAGCTGGTCGGTCGCATTGGCCTGCGCGAGATCTAAATCTTTCTTCGCGCGCTCAGCAGAAGCAAGGCCATCAGCAATTTCTTTCTGACGCTTCTCGATGGCAGCCATGATCGGCGGCCATACGTACTTCATGCAGAACGCGACAAACAGAATGAACGCGATGGCCTGGCCGAGGATTGTTGCATTAATGTTCACAGCACAATGCCTCTTATTAAGTTAACTTGCTCTGCCGCTATCAGCGATAAACGGCAGAATCCGTTCCTCATCACACCGGGTGCCATGAGTGAACAAGGCTACCAGGTTTAGGCGACCGCAAACATCACGTAGAGACCCAGACCTACAGCGATCATTGGGATTGCATCCACCAGACCCATTACAACAAAGAACTGCGTACGCAGCAGAGGAATCAGATCCGGTTGACGCGCTGCGCCTTCCAGGAATTTACCTCCGAGGATGCCGATACCGATCGCAGCACCGATTGCCGCCAGACCCATCATCACAGCGGCAGCCATGTACAGCAGATCCATATTCAGGTTTTCCATGACAGTCTCCAGTTTGTTTCAGTTAAAAGCTTAGTGTTGAGATAAAAAAATCAATGTTCTTCAGATGCCATCGACAGATAGACGATCGTGAGGACCATGAAAATGAAAGCCTGCAGCGAAATGATCAGGATGTGGAAAATGGCCCATGGCACATTCAACACCCACTGCGACCACCACGGCAGCAAGCCGGCAATCAGGATAAAGATCAGTTCACCCGCATACATGTTGCCGAACAGTCGCAGACCGAGTGAAACCGGTTTAGACAGCAGGCTAACACCTTCAAGAATCAGGTTGATTGGGATGAAGATCGGGTGATTAAAAGGCTGCAGCGTCAGTTCTTTGGTGAAGCCGCCAATGCCTTTCATTTTGATGCTGTAGAACAGAATCAAAATAAAGACGCCCAACGCCATAGACAGCGTGATGTTCACATCTGCAGACGGCACAACGCGCAGCGCTGGCAGGCCAAGATAGTGCTCACCGATAAACGGCAGCAAATCGATAGGCAGCAGATCCATGAAGTTCATCAGGAAGACCCAGACAAAAATTGTCAGCGCCAGCGGGGCGATAAGTTTGCTTTTACCGTGGTACATGTCGCGAACGTTGTTATCAACGAAACCGACAACCAGTTCGATAGCCGCTTGAAGTTTCCCTGGCACACCGCTGGTGGCGCTTTTTGCCACTTTACGGAACAACACCAGGAAAAGCAGTCCCAGTACCACAGAGAAAAACATGGAATCGATATTTAATACCCAGAACGTCGCAGGAGCGTCGTGCGGATTCACCAACTCGAAAGTACGCAGGTCCAGCTGAAGGTTATTCAGGTGGTGACCTATGTATTCTTGCGGAGTAGAGATTTCTCCAGCAGCCATGATGCCTCTTACCCTTTGTTGTTAATTACAGCCGGCGCGACGATCTGCACCACCAGCACCGATAACCAAGTGATTGCGAGAGGCCAAAAGACCGCTCCAAACACACCTAACGCCACCATGAGAAGAATGACTGTCGTGAAGACCTTCAACACTTCACCGAGGGCGAAGCTCCAGGCCACACGACCTTTGGCAGGCGTTTGATCCTGCAGGCGCCAGGCTAAAAACATAAACAACACATTCGGCAGCCAGGCTGCCGCTCCACCCGCGATGGCGGAGGCGCCCCAGATAACATCTTTCAGAGTAAAGAGTGCACCGATGATGACAAACGTCACCAGCTGGATCACCAGCACGGTCCGGGCTAATTTCACACTGTAAAGAGACACTGACATGGCGTTGAACTCTCCTGCCCCGAACGGGGTATGTCGCGTGTCGTATAAGACTGCCTTTACTCATTTGAGTCAAGCAGCAAAAGCCGTGCAAATTATACGGGCGCCACCTGCGATTTCAATCGGTAAGTAGCGAAAAGGTGAACAATTATTTAAATTTCTTTCTGGAGGGCTATTTTTCAAAACATCACCTTCCACTATGACTCAGCTAAATCGCTGAAATTGCCTTGTTGGCTTGCTTTTAAAGCGTGCTTCAGATCACATTATAGGCAATAGGCTGGCGAATGAATTTGTTTTAAGCATGAATTTTTAGATTTCAAAAGTGATGAAAGCTGTTTTTTATCATAACGATAGAATTATCCATCCGGTATCAGGTCATGATTTTCGATAAAAACACTCTATTGACATCGTACATCGCAATAAAAACGTAAAACTGATATTACGCACGCCGATTTATTGCAGCGTTATATTTTCTGACGTGACTATTTGCGCAGGTAAATACAGCCAATAAAGTGATCTAACTGATAATGAAATGTGAAATGTTCGTTAAATGTAACAGAGCTTTTCGGATAATTTCCGTGGCGCTTGTTAACCGTCTCACCCTGCCCTGCCGAATAAAAGCTTTTGACTAAAAGTGTTCAACTGCTGTTTTTTTATTCAGGACGTTTTCACTGACTAAAGGTGCGGTTGGTGTTAAATCCGCACCTTCTTTATGGCTATTGGCGAGACAGCACCACTAAATGACGTTCACCATCCAGTTCTGGCACATGCAGTGATTCAATCTTCTCCACCACAAAGTCCGCAGGCAAGGCTGAAATTTCATCATCCGGACGCACCCCCTTCAATGCGTAGAAGCGGCCCGAGGTGCCCGGTAAATGATGGCACCAGTTCAGCATGTCTTCCAGCGAAGCAAAGGCACGGCTGATAACGCCATCAAACGGAGGCTCTGCGGGGAACTCTTCCACACGACTTTGTACCGGGGTGATGTTAGTGAGCCCTAACTCATGTTGTACCTGACGCAGGAAACGGATGCGTTTTCCCAGGCTATCCAGCAGCGTAAAATGCGCCTGCGGACGGACAATGGCTAACGGAATCCCTGGCAGACCCGGCCCGGTGCCCACATCAATAAAGCGCTCGCCTTGTAAATGCGGTTCGACGACCACGCTGTCGAGAATATGGCGCACCAGCATCTGCTGCGGATCGCGCACCGATGTCAGGTTGTACGCCTTGTTCCACTTATGCAGCAATTCTACATAGCCGACGAGCTGCTGTTTTTGTTGATCGGTAAGTGAAATATTTGCCGCATCGAGCAGCTGGGAGAGTTTGTTAATCACAAGGAACGTTCCATAAACGGGGGCGAGTGACCTCGCCCCAGGGTCGATCAGGCACTTTTACGCAGCAGGCCCTGTTTTTTCAGGTAAATCAGCAAAATGGAGATCGCTGCTGGTGTAATGCCTGAAATACGCGAGGCCTGCCCAATGGAGGTAGGTTTGTGATCGTTGAGTTTGGCGATCACTTCATTCGACAAGCCATTAACCTGACGATAGTCGAGATCGCCAGGCAGCAAGGTGTTTTCGTTGCGTTGCTGGCGGTCAATTTCTTCCTGCTGGCGTGCAATGTACCCTTCATACTTCACCTGAATCTCAACCTGCTCTGCAGATTGCTCGTCAGATAATGCCGGGCCATAACTCGGTAACGTCATCAGCAGTTCGTAGGTCATTTCCGGGCGACGCAACAGATCTTCACCGCTGGCTTCTTTCGTCAGTGGCGCACTGATGACGCTATTCACTTCGCCCACATTGTCTGATTTCGGATGTACCCACAGATCGCGCAGGCGCTGGCGCTCCTGCTCAATCGCTTCCAGCTTCTGGTTATAACGCGCCCAACGCGCATCATCGACCAGACCCAACTCGCGACCTTTTTCTGTCAAACGCAGATCGGCGTTGTCTTCGCGCAGCATCAAACGATATTCCGCGCGCGAGGTAAACATACGGTACGGTTCTTTGGTGCCGAGGGTGCAGAGATCGTCAACCAGCACACCGAGATAAGCCTGGTCGCGGCGCGGCGCCCAGCCCTCTTTGTCTGCTGAGGCACGTGCAGCGTTTAAACCGGCCAGCAAGCCCTGCGCCGCAGCTTCTTCATAACCGGTGGTGCCGTTAATCTGACCGGCAAAGAACAGCCCGTGGATAAATTTGCTTTCCAGCGTCGGCTTCAGATCGCGCGGATCGAAGAAATCGTACTCGATGGCATAACCTGGGCGCACAATCTTTGCGTTCTCCAGACCTTTCATCGAACGGACGATCTGCATCTGCACGTCAAACGGCAAGCTGGTGGAGATACCGTTAGGGTAGATCTCGTTGCTGGTCAGCCCTTCCGGTTCAAGGAAGATCTGATGCGCATTACGATCGGCAAAGCGCATCACTTTGTCTTCGATCGATGGGCAGTAACGTGGTCCGATCCCTTCGATGATCCCGGCATACATCGGGCTGCGATCGAGGTTATTGCGGATCACATCGTGTGTTTGTTCGTTGGTGTAAGTGATCCAGCACGGTACTTGTTGCGGGTGCTGAGAAACATTGCCCATAAACGAGAACACCGGCATTGGCGTATCGCCATGCTGCGGTGTCAGCACCGAAAAATCGATGGTGCGTGCATCAATACGCGGCGGCGTACCGGTTTTCAGACGATTTACACGCAGCGGCAAAGCACGCAGGCGTTTCGCCAGTGGAATGGATGGCGGATCACCAGCACGGCCACCGCTGTAGTTATCCAGACCAATATGAATTTTGCCGTCGAGGAATGTCCCGACTGTCAGCACCACACTTTTGGCACGGAATTTCAGGCCCATCTGCGTGACAGCACCGACGACGCGATCGTTCTCCACAATCAGATCGTCAACGGCCTGCTGGAAGATCATCAGGTTCGGCTGGTTTTCCAACGCAGTGCGTACCGCCTGGCGATACAGGACGCGGTCGGCTTGCGCACGCGTTGCCCGCACAGCAGGGCCTTTGCTTGCGTTTAGTATCCTAAACTGAATGCCGGCCTGGTCAATTGCCGTTGCCATCAAACCGCCTAAGGCATCCACTTCCTTCACCAGGTGTCCTTTCCCAATGCCACCAATCGCCGGGTTGCAGGACATTTGTCCAAGCGTATCAATGTTATGGGTGAGTAACAGCGTTTGCTGACCCATTCGGGCAGCTGCCATCGCGGCTTCTGTGCCCGCATGACCACCACCGATTACGATGACGTCAAAAGGATCTGGATAAAACATGAAGTGGGTCCTCGTTAATGTTCGGACAGGGATCGTTGCCCTAGGCGGTGGATTCTACTGAAATTCTGTCGACTGCGAAAGCCGCGGGATCCTTCGGTTTAAAAGAAAGGATCTTTATTCTTTTATATGATCTCTCTGTTAGATCTCTTATTAGGATCGTCAGGGTCTGTTGATAACCCCGAAAAGCAAAGCATTAACAGAGGATTAGAGAGGATCGCTTGCTGTGAATGATCGGTGATCCTGATCCGTATAAGCTGGGATCTAAATGGCGACTTATACACAGCCGAAAAAAGCATCACGGGTTGTTATTGGGATAACTACCGGTTATACGCAAGATTAAGGCTGTGTTATCCACAGACAATGGCATAAAAAAAACAATAAAACAGCGAAATAAACTGGGGATCTTTCACTTTTCCCGATCCCCAACCGGCAAAGATCGTCTTAAATTTGCGTTTTCCAGGTCTCAACCCACACTTCAGCCGGATCCTCAGGAATCTCATGTTCGAGAACGTCGATCTCCAGGCGATCGCCAATGCGTTTGGCGCCTAACTGGTTGAGCTGATCTTCCAGCAGTTTAATGGCACCGCAGAAAAGGTCATATTCATGGTTGCCGATACCCACTGCGCCATAACGTACCGCGGAAAGGTCCGGCTGCGTCTCCTGCAAGGCTTCATATAAAGGAAGCAGATTGTCTGGCAGTTCGCCCGCACCGTGCGTGGAAGTCACAATCAGCCAGATCCCTTCCTGTGGCAGCTCGTCCAGCTCTGGCCCGTGCAGCACCTCGGTTGAAAAGCCCGCTTCCTGCAGTTTTGCTTCCAGATGTTCGGCGACGTATTCGGCGCTGCCAAGGGTACTGCCACTGATTAAGGTAATATCGGCCATGATCTTCTCCCGCACTAAAGGCGAGCATTGTACGCTGTGATCAAGCCGTGATCCACCTGTGGAAAACAGGGTTAATAACAGAAAGCATCAGCCGACAAGGCGCATCACACAAGTGATCCGCCTGGGAAAAGGTTGTGCACAGGAAAGAGAGGGAATTACGGCTTGATGGTACGCATGATCGGGTTTTGCAACGAGATCAGGGTTTCGGTGGACTGGATTTCGTCTATGGTCTGGATCTTGTTGATCAACACCTGCTGAAGTGCATCGATGGATCGGCACATCACTTTAATAAAGATGCTGTAGTGGCCGGTGGTGTACCAGGCTTCTACCACTTCATCCAGCGCCTCCAGCTTGCTGAGTGCTGCGGGATAATCGCGGGCGCTTTTCAGAATGATGCCGATAAAGCAGCAGACATCAAAACCCAACTGACGAGGATCGATTTCAACACGAGTGCCCAGGATAATGCCTGCCTGGCGCATTTTTTCTACGCGAACGTGAATGGTGCCGGGGCTGACATTGAACTGTTTGGCCAGCTCGGCATATGCGGTGCGCGCGTTTTCCAACAGCGCATTGAGAATGCCGCGATCAAGGTTATCCAGTTGCAGTTGTTCTGCCATCATCCATCCTCTTTAAGTTCTTCTTCTATGAACAGTGGAGAATGTGCAGCAAATTAGCAGTGCAGGCAAGGTGCAGACCGCGTGGTAGCCGCAGTCTGCACGCTTTTTTTATCGCTTACGCCAGATTGTGAGCTGCGCTTCGGTATGTTGATACTTGCGCGCCGTCTCGCGGATCACAAACGGCACATCCTGCGGCGGCACCACTTCTTCAAAGGCATCACGCAGCAAACGCTGCAATGCCTGATAGGTCGTCAAAGCTTCACCGTTCTCACGCACGCCGCCCAGCCAGTTCTCCTTGGGCGTGAATTCCTCCAGCCAGGTATAAGGCGACGAAAGCACCAAAAGCCCGCCAGAGCGGATCATCGGGATGACGTCCTGCAGGAAACGTTTCGGCTGACGCAGACGATCGATCAGGTTTGAAGCCAATACCAGATCGTAACGATCCGGCTGCGGTTTAAGATTACAGGCGTCGCCCTGCACAAACTGAATGCGTGCCGCTTGCTCGTCACTAACATTGAAGTCCTTCAGGCGCACCTGGCGATATTCCACCAGCTCGCCCTCTTCCGGCACCACATAGCGGAAGTCCTCACCGGAGGTCAGCTGCAGCGCCACATCAATAAAGCGCGCGGAATAATCCATGCCTGTGACCGTCGCGAAATGGCGTGCCAGTTCAAAACTGGCACGGCCGGTCGCGCAGCCGAGATCCAGTGCCGCACCACGTTGTTTGCAGTGTGGCAGCAGTTTTTCCACCAGCGCCACGGCGTAATTCGGCACGTTGTAGTAGCCCGGTCCGTACTGGAAATCGAGATACTGTGACACCATGCTGTCCGTTTCATACGGATTGAGTGCCATGGTCTCTTTATGTGAGGAGACCACATAGCGGAAACCGGCGTGCTGGAAGAAATGACGACGGAAGGCATAACGAGCCGATTTTAACGCCTCGTTGCCGGTGGAAATCCAACTGCCACCTTTGATCAGCGCGTGTTTGCCGTCGAAGGTCGGCGTCGAGAAATCGTCATACAGCGGATGAACTTTGAAACCTTCGAAACCGTTAGTTGGCGTTGTGGTCCACTGCCAGACGTTGCCAACAATGTCGAAAAACTCGCCCTGCGCAAAGCGATCCACAGGATTGGATGAAGCCCAATAGGCCAGATTGATATTGCCGGGCGCCTCGATCCAGTCGGGCTGATCGCCGCTCACCTGTTCGCGTAGCTGCATCCATTCGGCTTCACAAGGGAGTTGAATAGATTTACCCGTCTCTTCCGCCAGCCAGCGACAAAACGCGGCGGCTTCAAGCTGATTCACTTCCGCTGGCCAGTCCCACGGCAGAGCGACTTCTTCAGTCATTAAGCGCAGTTTCAGTTGATCGGGTTGCGTAATCTCGCCGACCCAGAAGGTGGGCATTTGCGCGCCAGAGAATTCACGCCAGCCCCAGCCTTCCTCATCCCACCAGCGCTGATCCTGATAGCCGTTAGCGGCGATAAAGCGATAAAACTCGGCGTTGCTGACCAGCATTTTACTGGCCTTAAATGGTTTGAGTTCAGTTACCTGATTGCCGTATTCGTTATCCCAGCCGTAAGTATCATCCGTTTTGCCTTGTTGCACGCGACCGCCAGGCATCGCAATCAGCGAGTTATCTGGAACCGATGCGCGATCGTGGCGCGCCTGCGGACAAACCGGCCAATGCGCCTGCGGTTTTACCCATTCTATCGGTAGCTGGCGGATCAGCACGCTGGAGGTTTCCAGGTGGATACGCTCATGTTCAATGCCCATCAATACCACCCACGCCGGGCTTTCCCAGGTGATCGGCAGTTCCAGCGGCATGGTGCGAATAAACTCGCTCACCACGTTTTTGACTTTTCCACGGTAGTCACGCACCTCTTCGACCGTCGGCCAGGCGTAATGGCTGTCGTTGAGATCGTCCCAGCTCATCTCGTCCACACCGATTGCCATCATGGCTTCGATGCGATCGTCCACGCGATTGTCCAGATAGCGACCAGCGATCAGCTTATTCATATAGAACGTAGCGGTGTGGCCAAAGTAGAAGATCAGCGGATGGCGTAATGAGATCGCTTTGTTGAAATACGCGCGTTCGTCGGCAAGGCAATCAAACAGGCTTTCGTACAGCTCCCAGGTTTGGGTGAAATACGTCAGCAGCTCGCTCCGTTTTTGTTCGGCGTTTTGGCCGGAGAGCTGCAAAGTGCGGGTCGGTGCAGGAAGTTGGGCGGTGTTCACAAGATGCTCCAGATGCTCAGTGTGCGAACTATTCACTATAGCAAATAAGCATTTCTGCCAGATGAATTAGCGTTTCCAGCGGCGCAGCAGGCGGCTTTTCAGTCCGGTATCGAAGCGCCAGATATGATCGAAGATACGCAGAATGCCCGGTTTACCGTGAAGCGACATCGCCACCGCGTGGAAACGTTGTTGATGCTGGCGCTGGCGTTGCTTGATCGCGTTGATGGTGTCATCCGGTAAACGCTGGGCGATAAAATCCGACACGATCACCGCATCGGCCTCATCCCAGACGCTGCCCTCCATACGTTTAACCACCGCAGCAAGGCAAGCCGCCAGATCGGTGCCACCACGAAAACGTTGGCTAAGAAAACGGATAGCCTGCTCAATGCCGCTATCGGCAGTAAGTTCGTAGCCAATCACTTCGTGAGCGAACAGCATGATGTAGCAGCGGCGCTTATCGGCTAATGCCACCTTTAACAGCGCAAGGCAGAAGGCTTTGGCGCAGCGCTCGTTAAATCCGCCCATCGAGCCTGATGTATCGACACAAACAATAAAAGGGCCGCGCGGCTGCGCTTCATGTTGCTGGTGGCTGACCGGGCGCAGTGTGACTTTCTCGTGCCAGGCATCACCTTGTAACTGGTAAGTCAGCAGGCGTTTTTCCACCAGGCGACGATAAAATTCCAGCTCCAGCTCGCTAATACTCAAGGCAGCCAGTTCGGGCGGCAGCAAGCGCAACACATCGTCGCTCTGATGAATGCCGCTGACCTCTTCCGGCACATGATCGGGCTCGCGCACCAGTTGGTGAAATTCTTCCAGCGGTGCATCCTGCGACGGCACCGATTTGGCTTCGCGGCTGCGGCCCAACTGCTGCGCCAGTTTCATTAATTCCGGCTGCTGTGCGAGGAAATCACCATATTGCACAATCAGCTCATAATCACCGTGCTGAAGTGACGCTTTGCTCATATCCCACAAACGTCCGGCTGCGGCTTCATCATCGTCGGTAAGGATTGGCGCCAGCTGGCCACTGATTGCCATCCGTTGCTGCAGCTCGGCCATCAGACGTTCGCGCTGCTCCTCAAGAAGGGTTTCGTTGAGCGTGAGCGTTTGCAGCGTCAGGCTGAGTCGCCAGCGTTGCAAAAACAGCGTGTGCTGAGCATTGCTCAGTTGTTCAGCTTCGTTGTGCAGCAGCAGTTTGCTGGCTTCATCGAGAAATGGCGACGGCAGGTTTTTTAGCTGCAACATAATGTAGGGAAGCTGGTGGCTGAAATCCTGCGTGCTGATCAATTGCATTTGCTGAAACAGCTGAAACTCCTGCGCCAGCGCTTCCGGCACCGGCGTGGTTTTCATCTGTTCCGCGATTTCAGTGCGCCAGCGGTGTAAATCGCGCATTAAGGCTTGTTTCATGCGCGGAAATTTTTCAAAGAACAGCGCCAGCTGTGGCGACGCAAGCAGGGCCAGAATCAACTCTTCGATTAACTCCGTTTCGCCAATCGATAACAGCGTGCTCAGCGTCTCCAGTGAGATCATTTACGCGCCTGTTTCAGCTGTTCTGCCACATCCTGCAGGCTGGTTTCAATACGTGCCAGCCAGTCATCGCTGATAAACAAGCAGCGCTGGTGCTGGCTAAACAGCGTGCGCTGTGCGCGGAGCTGGGTATCCAGCGCTTCGTATTCATCCTGGATTTCCTGCGGCATGTCGCTACTGTTGCTGGCTCCGGGCAACGTTAAGCGTGTGGATTGCAGGCTGACATCGCGTAGCGTCAGGCAGTGATGCGCATCCACCAGCAGATCCAGCGTCTGGCCAAAACCAATGCCATTCAGTTTGCCGCGAATTTCACCGCCTTTAATCAGCCACTGGGTTAAGGCTTCACGGGCAATCAGCACATGCGTCACTTGCATGTCGTGCAGCGTTAACGGCTGTTGCAGCATGAGCGTCAGTTGTTCATCGCTGATGGCAGCAGGTAATTCGTAATGAGGTTTGCGGCTAAACATACCGCTGTGTTTCTCCAGCGTCAGCGCTTGTGCCACGCTCTGCTGCTGTTGCAAGGCGAGACGACGTGCTTTGATCTGCTGCAGTTTGTGCAGCAACGCCTGCTGTTGCCAGGCGTGCTGCGTCATCAAAGCATCAATTTCGCGATCCAATAGCTGCATCGATGCGACGTCATGCCACAGGCAATCCTTGAGCAGAATCAGATCGATCGGCGCAATGGTCACGCGGCCACTGTAAAACGCACTTGCCTGCAGCAGATGAATCGCTTTTTTCCAGCGGCGATCGGAAATGTAAGGTGCGCTGGGCAAATTCTCCAGTTGCTGACGCAGTTGGTAAATCAGCTCAAACACATGATCAGGTAAGGAGACCTGGCTGATGCCTTTCTGCCACTGGTGATACTCTTCATCACTGATGCGTAGCGCTTCCGTCACCGGATTATCATTTTCGTCCTGCTGGTGGGTGAGCATGCTGCGGAAGTTCTGCTTCTCATGCACGTTATCCAGCCATAGGCGAATCAACATGCGATCATACAAGGCTTCCAGCCCGCTATCGGCCTCCGGCAATTCGTTGGAAGCGGTCACCAGCAGGCGCATCGGAATCTTTTCTTCGCTGTCGCCATTGCGAAAGCGGCGTTCGTTGATGGCGGTGAGTAAGGTGTTCAATATCGCCGGACCGGCTTTCCAGATTTCATCAAGGAAGACGATTTCGGCATCCGGCAGATAGCCTTTGGTTAATCGCTGATAACGACCTTCATCTTTTAACGCCTGAATCGACAGCGGGCCAAACACTTCTTCAGGGGTAGAAAAACGGGTCATCAGGTATTCAAAGGCGCGGGCGTGTTGGAAGGCGTATTTCAGGCGGCGAGCAATCAAGCTCTTGGCAATGCCGGGCGGCCCCAGCAAAAATACGCTCTCGCCACTGAGTGCAGCTAATAAGCACAGGCGGATCGCATGATGCCGTTCATACAGCCCTTTCTCCAGGGCGTTACTCAGGCGAGAAATTCTTTCTGCCAAAAGATGGGGTTGAGCCATAATCACATCATTGTCCTTCTGATCCTGGAGCCGTCATATTCTGGCGAGCGCAATACTCTACTGGTTATCATGCTTGATTGCGTTGATAGCCGTCAGCTTTTTTGTTTCAGAAGGTTGAGGCGGGAGAACTCGCTGCTTCAGACGGTTTTTGGCGCCTAATTTCGGCGAAAAACCGCCTCGCTGACGTCATGATGACATGTTGTAAGAGTAGGTTTTTTTGGGAATATGTGCATACTGTGCGCTTTTTGATGGCCTGAGCGGTAGGCAAGTGCCTCATCGGCTCCAACAAAAGACAACTTATGAGCTCGGATAAGAAGCAGTCCCTTGGCGCAGTCACACTCGCCGCGATTGGCGTGGTGTATGGCGATATCGGTACCAGCCCGCTCTATACTTTGCGTGAATGTCTCTCCGGTCAGTTCGGCTTTGGCGTAGAACGCGAAGCGGTATTTGGCTTTCTCTCGCTGATCTTCTGGTTGCTGATTTTAGTGGTGTCACTGAAGTACATCAGTTACGTGATGCGTGCCGATAACGCCGGTGAAGGTGGGATCCTGACCTTGATGTCACTGGCCGGGCGCAATACCGGCGCACGTGCAACGGCGATTCTTGTCATCATGGGGCTGATTGGTGGCAGCTTCTTCTATGGTGAAGTGGTGATCACGCCCGCCGTCTCGGTGTTGTCGGCGATTGAAGGGCTGGAGATTGCGGCACCGAGCCTGGATGCATATATCGTTCCGCTTGCGATTGCAGTGCTGACGCTGCTGTTTGTGATTCAGAAGCACGGTACCGGCATCGTGGGTAAGCTGTTTGCGCCGGTGATGCTGGTGTGGTTTATCATTCTGGCCGTGCTGGGCGCGCGTAGCATCATCAGTAACCCTGATGTGCTGCATGCCATGAACCCGTATTGGGCGATGCACTTCTTTATCCAGTACAAAACGGTGTCGTTCTTTGCGCTCGGCGCGGTGGTATTGGCCATTACCGGTGTGGAAGCGCTGTATGCGGATATGGGTCACTTCGGCAAATTCCCGATTCGTCTTGCCTGGTTTATCGTGGTGCTGCCCTCGCTGGTGCTGAACTACTTTGGTCAGGGCGCGCTGCTACTTAAACATCCCGAAGCGATCAAAAACCCCTTCTTCCTGCTGGCGCCAGACTGGATGCTGATTCCCATGCTGATTCTGGCGACGCTGGCCACGGTTATCGCCTCGCAGGCGGTGATCTCTGGTGTGTTCTCCTTAACACGTCAGGCGGTACGTTTAGGCTATCTCCCGCCGATGCGTATCGTGCACACCTCGGAAGAAGAGTCGGGTCAGATTTACATTCCGGTGATCAACTGGCTGCTCTACTTCTCCGTGGTGATCGTGATTGTTGGCTTTGAGCACTCCAGTAACCTGGCGGCGGCTTACGGCATCGCAGTCACCGGCACCATGGTGCTGACTGCGATTCTCTGCTCCACGGTGGCAATTCAGAACTGGCACTGGAACCGTTATCTGGTGGTGCTGATTCTGATTGGCATGCTGTGTATTGACGTGTCCTTGTTCTCGGCAAACCTGGTCAAAGTGTTCTCCGGCGGTTGGCTGCCGCTGACCCTGGCACTGATGATGTTTATCGTGATGACCACCTGGAAAAGCGAGCGCTTCCGCCTGTTGCGTCGTATGCATGAGCACGGCAATTCGCTTGAAGCGATGATCGCTTCGCTGGAGAAATCTCCGCCGGTACGCGTGCCGGGCACCGCAGTCTATATGTCGCGTGCCCTGAACGTGATCCCTTTTGCCATGCTGCATAATCTCAAGCACAACAAAGTGCTGCATGAGCGTGTGGTACTGCTGACGCTACGTACTGAGGATGCGCCTTACGTGCACAATGTGCGTCGCGTTACCATCGAACAGCTGTCGCCGACGTTCTGGCGCGTGGTGGCGAGCTACGGCTGGCGTGAGACCCCGAACGTGGAAGAAATTTTCCACCGCTGCGGGCTGGAAGGTCTCAACTGCCGCATGATGGAAACCTCATTCTTCATGTCCCATGAATCGCTGATTATTGGCGATCGCCCGTGGTATCTGCGTCTGCGCGGCAAACTGTTCCTTGCGCTGCAACGCAATGCGCTGCGTGCGCCGGATCAGTTTGAAATCCCGCCTAATCGCGTGATCGAGCTGGGCACGCAAGTCGAGATTTAAGGATTAAGCGCGTCACCAGCTCAAGGTGACGCGCAAGCCTTGAGGCTGCACATGGCTGAATGCAATGCGAATACCGTGCAGTTGCGCAATGTTTTTCACAATCGATATTCCTAAACCGCTGCCCGTTTGCGTTTGCCCCGGCGGTCGCCAGAAACGCTCACCAAGGCGCGCAAGCTGCTCATCGCTAACACCTGACCCGTTATCTTCAATAGTTATCGTCCGCGCGTTTAACGTGAACTGAATCTGGCTGCCCGGCGGCGCATAGCGCAGCGCGTTATCCAGCAGGTTACGCATCAGCAAATTCAACAGCAGAGGATGACCGTTCATCACCGGTTCGGCCTGTGCATGCAATTGCAGATCCATCTGTTGCGCCTCGGCCTGTGGAAAATGTTCTATCAGAAGCTTTTGCAGCAGCGGTGCCAGTGGCACCGGCTGAAATTCGCTGCGCAGATCGTCCGCTTCCACTCTTGATAGCGTCAAGAGTTGATCCACCAGCCGTGTGGCGCGCTGGATGCCGCTATCAAGCTGCTGCAATGCCCGTTTGCGCATTGCTTCGTCATCATCCGCCAGCTGAATCACCTCACTCTGCACGCGCAGTGCAGCTAACGGACTGCGCAGTTCGTGCGCCGCATCGGAGGTAAAACGGCGCTCGCGCTGCACGAGTTGCGCCATACGGTGAAACAGCCCGTTTAATGCCGCCACCAACGGCTGCACCTCTTTGGGCAAGCGTGCTTCGTCGAGCGGTGTGGCGTCATCGGGTGCTCGCAACTGGAGTGATGCCGTCAGGCGCTTTAGCGGGCGCAATTCGAACCACACCAATACCAGCAGCATCAGCAGCATAAAGGGCATGGCGTAAAGCCACGGCATCAAACTCGCCAGTGCCAGATCGCGCGTCATATCGTCGCGGTATTCCCACTCCTGGCCCACTACCACGCGATATTGTTTATCAGCAGAAGTCAGCCAAAGCAGTCGCCAACTCTCATCGTCGCCGCGCAGACGACCCTCGCGAAAACCGTCACGCTTATCATCAAACTGCATATCGCGCCCGTTCTCGCCATCGTTAAGCAACGGCTGGCCGTCCGCACGGAAAATGGCAAACGCCAGTGCATCATCATCCTGATCGCCGCGGTGATGGCGCAAAATGGATTTGGTTTTTGGCAGAGAGGCGGCGTGCAAGCTGGTGGGATCGAGTGACAGCAGGCGTTTGGCAAACAGCATTTGCTGGGTATCGAATAGCTCATTAACGGTGTCGCGGGTCTGATGCCAGGCGCTGTAACTGGCTACCCCACCGCACAGCGTAATCAGCAGCACAAAGCCGATGGCGAGTCGTAGAAATAGACTCATTCTGCCGCACCGAGTGTATAACCCACGCCGTGAACGGTACGAATAAACGCTGTGCCGAGCTTTTTGCGCAGATGATGAATATGCACTTCTACTGCGTTGCTGGAGACATCGTCATCCCAGCTATAGAGTTTTTCCTCCAGCTGGCTGCGGGTTAGCACGCGACCTGGATTGCGCATAAACAGCTCCAGCAGCGCCAGTTCACGGCTCTTCAGGCTGATGGTTTCGCCGTCAATCCAGACGCTGTGGCTGCTGGGCGACATCACCACCTTGCCGTGTTTCAACTCGGGCTGTAGTTGTCCATGACGGCGGCGAATCAGCGCCTGTAAACGCGCGGCGACTTCAGCGAGCGCGAAGGGCTTACACAAATAGTCGTCAGCGCCTGACTGTAATCCTTGTATGCGCTGATCGAGCGCATCACGTGCGGTGAGGATCAATACAGGCACATCTGCGCCTTGCTCACGCCATTGACGCAGGATCTCCAGTCCATCGCGCTCGGGTAGCGAAAGATCCAGTACCACGGCATCCCATGGCGCGGCTGGCAGGGCCTGGAATCCCGCTTCGCCTGAGACGAACCAGTCAACGCTGAAACCGAGTTTCGTTAGCCCCACTTTCAAGCCATCGCCAATAAGCTTGTCGTCCTCAATCAATAATATGCGCATGCGTTTCTCCTTTAGTGCAGGAGTCGTTATACGAAGCCAAAACCGGCTTGTACAGCGTCAATCGCTGCATTTTGGCTATTTTTCGTGTTTTTTTAACCCTTAAGATCCTGTTAAGAACCCTATGCTGTAATGGCTTCCGTATCCCACACATTCATGGAACAGAGGTGAAAAATGAAAAAGAGTGCAGCGTTAATTGCGATTGTGATGTTGGCATCGACGCCGGTTCTGGCCGCGCAGCAGGGTGGCTTTGTTGATCCCAGTGCGCCAAAGGCTCAGGTTCACGCCGGCGGCTTCCAGGCCGATAACACCAGCGTCGTAACAGTGAAGCAGGCTGAAGAGATGAAAGATGACAGCTGGATCACCGTGCGCGGTTATCTGGATAAGCAAATCGGCGATGAGGATTATCTGTTCCGTGACGGTAGCGGCAACATGAAAGTGGAAATCGACCATAAGCGTTGGCACGGACAGACCATCACTCCGAAGGATCAGGTTGAACTGACCGGCGAGCTGGATAAGGACTTTAATTCCATTGAACTGGACGTTAAGCAGGTCCGCAAGCTGCCATAACACCCTTCAGAGCCGCTCAGGCGGCTCGCATCCCCCACCAAACTCAAATTATTCCCGGCACAAGCGAAACGTTTCGATGGCGATCACATTTCCGTGATGACGTCATTGAGTTGCCGCGCACATTTAATACACTCCCGCTCAGCGAAACGTTTCGCTGTGGAGTGGAAGAAATGAAAAAAGGTCGCTTGTTAAACGCTGAACTCTCTCATGTGATTGCCCGCCTGGGGCACACCGATACGCTGACGATTGCGGATGCGGGCTTGCCGATTCCGGCCGGACCACAGCGAATCGACCTGGCGTTGACGCCGGGAACGCCCGAATTTTTACAGGTGGTTGATGTTGTCACTCAGGAGATGCAAGTCGAAAGCGCCCTGATGGCGGAGGAGATCAAGCAACACAATCCGCAACTCCACAGCGCACTGCTCGCCGTGCTCGATGCCTTGCAACGGCACCAGGGGAATGTCATCACCATCCGTTACACCAGCCATGAACAGTTCAAACAAGAAACGCAGCGTAGTCAGGCCGTCATTCGCAGCGGAGAGTGTTCTCCGTATGCGAATGTCATCCTGAGCGCTGGCGTAACCTTCTGAGGTCGTTATGCAACCGTTATTGCAACTCAAAGGGATTGAAAAGTCGTTTCCCGGCGTGAAAGCGCTGAATGGCGCTTCGCTGGCTGTTTATCCGGGGCGCGTGATGGCGCTGGTGGGTGAAAACGGCGCGGGGAAATCCACCATGATGAAAGTGCTGACCGGCATTTACAGCATGGATGCGGGCTCTCTGCAGTGGCTGGGCAAGGATGTGGCTTTTTCTGGACCGAAAGCGTCGCAGGAAGCGGGCATTGGCATTATTCATCAGGAACTCAACCTGATTCCGCAATTGACCGTTGCAGAGAATATTTTCCTCGGTCGCGAATTTGTTAACCGCTTTGGCCGCATCGAATGGAACCGGATGTACGCCGAGGCGGATGCCTTATTACATCGTCTGAACCTGCGCTTCAACAGCCATAAGCTGGTGGGCGATTTATCGATTGGCGATCAGCAGATGGTTGAGATCGCCAAAGTACTTAGCTTCGAGTCGAAGGTCATCATTATGGATGAA
>NZ_DAMDQC010000022.1:0-41311 GCF_032082325.1 Pantoea sp. CTOTU50773
ATGATGGAAGGACCTTTCAATGCACCCTCTTCACCGCCGGAAACGCCGGTACCGATGAAGTTGAAGCCTTGGTCTGACAGTTCTTTGTTGCGACGAATGGTATCTTTATAGAAGGTGTTACCGCCATCGATCAGAATGTCGCCTTTATCAAGATGCGGAGTCAGAGAAGCGATAGTTTTATCAGTCGCCTCACCAGCCTGCACCATCAGCAGAATACGGCGTGGTTTTTCCAGCGATTCAACGAACTCTTCAACGGTGTAAAAAGGAGCAAGTTTCTTGCCCTGGTTCTCCGCGATGACTTCATCAGTCTTCTCGCGAGAACGGTTGAAGATAGAAACAGTGTAACCGCGGCTCTCAATGTTAAGAGCCAGATTACGGCCCATCACTGCCATACCTACAACGCCGATCTGTTGCTTGGACATTACATACTCCTGTCTGAGGTCTCACATAGTGTTACTGGTAACACCATTCTATAAGTGACCGATATGTTAACTCAGGATTACCGATAAAGGGTAATGATTGGTGCGATACTTGAATTAAAGTTATTTCTTTAAAAATCAGATTGTAACAACGATTTATAGAGTTCCGTATAACTTTCAATCATCTTGTCGGCCGTGAAAAGCGCCTCAAAGCGCGCCAGCGCAGCGGCACCGTAAGTCATGGCCATGTCAGGATTTTGCCATATTTGATCCATTGCCTTTCTTAATGCCACAGGGTTGGACGGAGGGACGACTAATCCGGTGACACGATCAATATTGATAAAGGTTGTTCCGGTTCCAATCTCGCTTGAGATTAGCGGTTTTGAATAGAGTGCGCCCTCTAGCAAAGATATGCCGAACGCTTCGGAACGTAAATGTGACGGAAAAACCAGACAGGTACATAACTGCAGCAAGGCAGACTTTTCACTGTCCTCCAGCGCACCCAAGAAGTAGATATTGTCCACGCCAAGTTGCTGCGCTTGGGCTTTCAGCTCAGCCTCAATAGGACCTGCACCCACGACGACGATGGGATAAAGGCTATTTTTTGCCGCCTCGATTAAGATATGCAGGCCTTTGTAATAACGAAATGTTCCAATGAATAGGAAGAAGCCATCCGGAAATTTTGCATGCCATTTTTGCAAAACGGTAGGATCGTTATTTTGATAAAACTGCTTATCAAGACCGTAAGGAATAACCTCAACTTTCTCTTTAAACTGCTGTAATATCGGGCTGCTTTCAACATAGTTTGGGGATGCGGCAACAATCCGATCAACACTAGAAAGAAAACGATTCATTAATGGAGTATAGAGTTTCAGCAACACCTTCTGCTTAACGATATCAGAATGGTAACTCACTACTGATGGCTTTTTTATGCCTGCAGCGAAATGCATAAAGTCCATAAATGGATAGGGGAAATGGTAATGGATAATGTCTGCATCATGAGCAAGTTCCCTGAATTCCTGTATGGCTGAATAAGAGAATGGCGTTGAGGCAAACTCACATTGCGTTTTCACCCGATGAATTTGATGGTTATCCAATCTATCATTTTTCTTTTCAAATTCGGGGCTATGAGTAAAAACAACAGATTCAATACCAGATTTAAAACCACCTTCTGCGAGCTGATAAATAACCTGTTCTATACCGCCAAAAGTATCAGGGTAGTAGGTTTTATAACAGTGTAGAACTTTAATCATATGTATTTTGCGACCTGCTCATAAGCTTCAATGGTTTTATCCGCACACAGTGACCATGAAAATTGCCGGGCACGCGCCAATCCCGAATCAATCATACGATGCTTTTCATCAGCGCTTTCAATCATCATATGGATGTAGGTCGTCAAAGCATCAATGTCGCCAGGTTCATGCATTAATGCTGCATCTCCAGCCACTTCGGGAAGCGAGGTTGCATTTGAGCAAATTACAGGCGTTCCTGATGCCATTGCTTCAAGTACCGGTAAGCCGAATCCTTCATAAATTGAAGGGAATACAAAAGTCGTCGCAGCACTGAATAAACTTGGTAGATCCTTACCCGGAACAAAACCTAAATATTTTAACCACCCTTCTCTCTCACCCTTATCGAAAAGTCTAAAGAGTTGCTCATTTCCCCAACCTTTATAACCACTAATTACCAGCGGGAAAGCAGACTTTTCAGTAGCGGGCAACCGGTCATAAGCCTTTAATAACGTCAAAATATTTTTTCTTGGTTCAATAGTGCCCGTATAAAGAAAGAAACGTCGCCATTTCAGATTATATTTCTCAAGTACGTATTTGGTATCGGCTTCATCTCGGGGACGGAACTGAACATTGCAAGCAAGAGGGGCTACGGCAATTTTATTATCTTCGATACCAAAGAAATCTTTTAACTCATTCTTTGTGTAATAAGAATCAGTGATCAACATTGATGCGCGCGAAACAGTATTTCTTAACTCTTTTTGCATAAGATGAACACGACCAGCAGGATGAAACTGTGGCCAGTGGAATACCGAAAGATCATGAAAAGTGGCGACGCAGTGGTTCACACGAGGAGGCAAATAATAGTTCGGGCTATGAAATATGTGATTTTTATAATTTCTTAACGCCATCATTTTCATCAGCGGAAAAGTCAGGCGATATATATCGCTTACGATTTTACTTTTTTTTAAGTTGCGTTTGAGAGTTTGTACCGATTCAGCAGACTCACTCGCGACTGCAAGTGAGTCACGAGTCACTGTACCATGGAGAAATGTCAGTGCAACATTTTCTCTTTCCTGAATCTGTTTAGCAAGCTCAAACGCATAACGGCCAATACCGGTCAAAGGGTATTTAATACAGTCCGTAGAGTAAACGACGTTTATTGCTTTGCTTCCAGCATCCATTTCAGGGTATCTCTAAGAGGGATTTTAGACGTAGTCTCACCAACTATGCTACGAAGCAAAGTGATATCGCCACAAAGTTCTTTTATTTCATTAGGCCGAACAAAATCAGGATTAACTTCAATCTTAATATCATGGCCTGTTAATGATTCACAAAGATCAATAACTTCTCTTAAAGAGTGCATTTTACTTGAAGCAACATTGACAGTCTTACCAAATGAGCGGGAATGGAGTAACGCTGTATAAATTTTAACAACGTCTCGCACATCGGAAAAATCACGCCATACATCTATGTTGCCCAGTTCAATGACATCTTTTCTCTCACGAAAATGTTTGACGATTTTCGGAATCAGAAAATCTCCTGCCTGACCGGCACCAGTGTAATTGAATGGCCGGGTAATGATAACTGGCAATTTATCATAAAACAGACTGGTCATATACTCCATAGCAAGCTTGCTTACCGCATAGTCATTTGCAGGCCTGGCAGGAACCGACTCTGCTAATTTCCCCGGCGTGTTATTACCGTAGACATTAGCACTGCTGGCGATCAAAACTGCATCCGGCCTTTTTACTGATTCGCTAAGAGCCTGTAATAAGTTACGCGTACCACAAAGGTTCACATTATAGAATGCGTTGGGATCAGCATGACTAATAAAAGCTATCGCAGCAAGATGAACAATAACGTCTGGCTGAATACTGTCTATAGCATTTTTAACCTGTGCTGGATCGGTAAGATCAATCTGAAAATAACGTAAGGAATTTTGGGCGGGAGTTGAACCGAAACCATAAACTTCATATCCAGCAGCGGATAAATCCGCTGCCATATATTGGCCGGTAAAGCCCTTGATCCCAGTGATCAATGCTTTTTTGCCATTAGTCATATCAGAAGGAGAACCCTTGTTTATTGCGGCGTAAATCCTCTTCTACCATCATCGCGCACAACTCTTCGAGTGTGGTTTTTGGTTCCCAGCCCAGAATATTTTTCGCACGCTGTGGATTACCAATCAGTAATTCTACTTCAGCAGGACGATAGAACTTAGGATTGACCTTAACCACCACTTTATTAGTTGCGACATCGATTGCAACTTCCTGGTCATCTTTGCCTTCGAAGCGCAATTCAATGTCAGCCGCTTTGAACGCCATTGAAACGAAGTCACGGACTGTTTCAGTGCGATTGGTTGCGAGGACAAATGTATCTGGTTCATCAGCTTGCAGCATACGCCACATGCCTTCAACATATTCCTTAGCAAAGCCCCAGTCACGCTTGGCGTCCATGTTACCTAACTCGAGCACATCCAGCTTACCGAGCTTAATTTTGGCTACTGAATCTGTGATCTTACGGGTCACAAACTCCTGTCCACGCAGTGGTGATTCGTGGTTAAACAGAATCCCACTTGATGCGAAAATGTTGTAGCTCTCACGGTAGTTAATGGTCATCCAATGAGCATACAACTTTGCAACGCCATACGGGCTACGCGGATAGAAAGGTGTATCTTCTTTCTGCGGAATAGCCTGCACTTTACCAAACATCTCTGAAGTAGACGCCTGATAGAAGCGGATTTTAGGGTTAACGATGCGAATAGCTTCTAGCAGGTTTACCGGACCGATACCTGTAATTTCAGCAGTGGTCAATGGCTGGTCAAAAGAAACACCTACAAAGCTCTGAGCCGCAAGGTTGTAAACTTCGGTCGCTTTGCTTTCCTGAAGTAAACGTATGCTCGATGACAAATCTGTCAAATCATATTCGACCAGATGGAGGTTAGGGTTGTTTTTTAATCCTAACTCTTCAATTCGCCAGAAATTAACTGAGCTGGTACGACGGTAAGTGCCAAATACTTTGTAACCTTTTTCTAGCAATAACTCGGCTAAATAAGCGCCATCCTGACCAGTAATGCCTGTAATAACTGCCGTATTCATACTTACTCCTAATAACTATATCCAGTTTTATTTTACTAATGGAAGTTGTTGCAGTAATTGTACTGTACTTTCCTCCCATGTACACCAGTTAATATTCCTTGAATCAGGAATAGTGCCATTCCTTTCCATTTCCATCCAATCTTTAAGTGTTGAATAAACACAGTCAGGATCATTTCCGCTAAAATAAAATGCGTTGTCACCAGCAATCTCACGTAGCACAGGTATATCACGAGCGATGATTGGCAATTCTTGCTGAGCTGCCTCTATTATGGGTAATCCAAAACCCTCCGCATAGGACGCTACAATAAGCGCATTAGTCTCGGCATATAATTCTGAAAGAAAGTCGTCACCAATATTATTCAACCAATACAAATTCCGATCTTTTTGAATGTGATTTTCAATTCTTTCAATAAGATGATCTACTCCCCATCCCTTTTTTCCCACAATAACAAGATTACAAAATATACCATCATTCCATAATTTTTCAAAAGCAAGAAGAACCTGCTCATGTCCTTTACGGGGTTCAACAGTACTTACCATAAGAAAAGTAGGCTGTACTTTTAATTTTTCCAACAGTTCAATAGCATTATCTGGCCGGCAAATAGATGGTTTACTTGCAGAAATATCAGCACCTAAATGAAAATATTTCAATTCAAGATAAGGATTTCGAGCGATTGAATCTTTATGTTCATTTAAATAAGAGCCTACTTCTTGTGCGACACTATTTGATATACAAACGAGACCATCAGAATTTTCAGCAATCGATTTCAACCATACAGGAAACGCCGCACGAACATTCATATCTGTCCATTCAGGATGCAATAACGGAATTATGTCGTAAACCACATAGTAAACAAAAGCGCCACTCTTTCGAATTGTACTAATTTGATTATTTAAATATGGGAATAAATGTGCCGTCAAATCTAAACCAAGCAGTATATCATCTTTACTGAATAAAACAGGTTCATCACTACCGTAATCTATATCGTAGTTATGTTTCAAATAATCATTTGCATAATGAAATAGTTCTCCCATCTTACAATATATAGGTCTAATAACGTAACCATTGCATCCAGAGTTGATAAGATTTGATAAAACACTTCTGACAACTCGTTGTATTCCAGTTCGTGCATCATGCTGAACCAAAACAGAGATATCTATTAATAATTTACGCTCATGTGCCAGAAAGCTATTTTTGGCCAGAGCCCATGCTGTTCCTAAAACATCAACGTCATCAATTAGTTGAGAAGCACCATTATTTATTCTTTTTATGGATTGATTTAATGAATCATCAGTAATAACATCATCAGCTTTTAATATATTTAAACTTTTTTCAAAAGCATCTATCGCAGTTTGTGCCGAAATATCCCATGAAAACTTCATGGCTTGTTTTTGAGCATTATCAGTCAAAGCGAAACGAAATTTATCGTCAATCAGTGCCTTCTGCATTAAATTCGAAATGTCATTAACATCCCGTGGATCAAACATAGATTCCTGCCACCCCATAACTTCTGGCAGACTTGTAGTATTTGAAGCTATTGTTGCGGCTCCACATGACATAGCTTCAAGCGGCGGCAATCCAAACCCCTCGTGAATTGAGGGAAAAACAAAAAGCTTACAAATATTATATAGCGCAACAAGTTCATCATCAGGTATGAATCCAGTAAACGCTATATCTTCATCATGTAGGCCATGCTTACGCGCAATAGTGAGTAATCGCTCTTTGTCGTGTGGTTTTATTTGACAGGCCAACACAAGCGTATGACTATTTCTTACGTCTGCCTCAAGAAGGCTGAAAGCATGAATTAGTGCTTCAATATTTTTTCGTGGCTCCAATACGCCAATAGTCATTACAAAATCTTTATGAATATTATACTTCAGGCACAGATCTTTCTTTTCATCATCAGTAATGTTGATTTTTTTAAAATGAGAATCAACAGCAGATGAAATATTAGTAACTTTTTCCGGACAAATACCTGTGTTATTTTTAACTTCATTTGCAGCAGAACTAGAAATTGCAAGCAGCCCATCAGCACTTTCAAACTCAACGAGTTTATTCATGTAAAAATTTTTAAAATTCTCATCTGCAAGATATATGTCTTTGTTTAATAAAGGTATTAAATCATAAACGATTGAAAATTGTTTAGGTCCATTACTAACATCTGAAATTGACACTAAAAAATCATCTACGAACCCTTCACTAAAGCTGGTGTTGCAGACTACATCTGGTCTAATGTTCGCAATTGCCAAATCGCGACATATTTTAGCGACATTATTTCTGGCATGATTATTTTTATCGTGGTACGCCACTGGTCCAACTGCTGAGAAGATATAGATATTCTCTTCCGCAATAAGACCTCTAAATTCATTTCGAACAGAGTTTATAATATCTATGGGGTAAAGACCATTTAATAAAATGCTGACCTTGTGGCCCGAAGGATTACCTATTACAGCTTTAACCAGAGATAATGAATAACGCCCTATGCCACGAAGCCGACTTTCAGATTGGCAGCTTTGCATATCAAATAAAATGTGCAAAGTTATACTCCTTTAATATTAATTGGTATTTTAACGTTTTAACTTAGAGTAAATTTCTTTAACAAGAGCAGGCAACTGATTGTTATCGGCTTGAGAAACAATGACATCTTCATTAACGACTAATGTGTCATTTTTATTACCTATTTTTCTATACTTAACTTGCTGATGCAATTTGAATAAAAAATTATATAGTTTTAGCTTGGTTGCCAAAGACACAACTTTACTTTTTAAACGAGGTCTTTCATTGACATATGAAAGAGATTTCAATAAAGTTCGGTCAATTATTTTTTTAGACAATGAACTTATCGAATTATTACGGAAAGCCCTAACGTACCTTCCAGTTTTCCGCCAACCTTCTGTAATTCGCCATGAACTACTATGTGTCATTGCTTCTATGTGAGCATGCAGACGAGCGTTTTCATTTACCTGTACATCATGCTTATTCTGTAAATCTTGAATTATTGCTATTAAATCCTCTTCTGTAAGATGCTCAGTAAGGTTACCACTATTCTTAACCTGAGTTTCTTTTAACTCTATCAAAGTTTGTTCAAAGCTTTTTCTGAAGCTGTTAACACTTCCTATATTTTCATTGAATCTTGTTTCGAACTTTAACTCAAGAGTATTGATTAAATTTTCATAATTAATGATGAGATTTTCAATCTTCTGATTGTTTGATTTTAACTCGACTTCTAAATCCTGTAATTTTTTATCGATTGAACCTTCAAGGTGATTTTCAATCTGAGCTATTTTTGAGTCGTAAGCATTATATTCAACTAAGAGCTTATGGATGTAAGATTGATTATTCATCAATAATTTTTCCTGGGCTCTAATCCATTCATCAGTACCACCCAATTTATATTTAAGCTCAGGAAGTTCATTTATTTTATAAAAAAGATCAAGTAATAAACGGAAAGACCACTCCTGTACTGGTTTTCTCCAGAATTGATATAGCCAATTTTCATATCTGTCAGGAAGATTAAAAGGGCTTATTGATGCGGCACGTAACAATCCTTTAGAAATCTCATCAGGAATTAAAATCTCTTTAAGAAAAATATTGAATGCGAGAAATATATTATCAGGCCAAACACAATCCTTTTTTTCTTTAGAAATTGATCCATAATCAATCAAATTAACTGTGTTTTTTTCATCAATCAGAATGTTCCACAATCTTATATCATCATGGAAATATCCATTCTCTTCGAGTATGACTAGCTGCTCAAGTAACTTTTTGATTATCTTGTCTAAATTTATTTCTTTATATTTAACCAGAGCGTCAGAAAGAAGATCACCTTTGATACGCTCCATAACAACCCAGCCGTCATATTTACCTGTACCACTATTTATTAATTTTGGCGCTGAAAAACCGATCGGGGGGCAACTGAGAAACTCTATTTCCTGAACAAGTTCTTTCCTACTGCGATCTTTCTCAAATGAAGATAAGTTTGTTTTATTGAAATTGTAGAATTTGCAAACTATATCAGCATTGAAATAGTATCTTCGACTATTTTCATGAACTTCGATATCGGTGTTGTAAGGCACATTTGAAGAATATGTAAATTCCTGGCAATAATTATTCAGTATCAGATAATTATTGCTTACCACGTACATTGGTCTAATTACTAATGATAAGTGAGTTTGATATTCAGCAATAATTCTATAAAATTTGCAACTTTCAATTAATTCTTCAGGTTGCTCGGGGAGAGAGGGCCCCCAATAAAGTGGTTCCTCTTTCAACGCAAGTTCAAGTATTAATGCATGAACAGAGTCTGCCAATTTTGATAGTAAATTCCTGACTTTTTCAACGCCATGTTCATGGACTAAGTGGTGGAATACGCTTAAACCTATTACCAAATCATAATTTCTGGGCTCAATGTTATCAATAACATCTTCTATGCGCCCCGTATCGAATTCAACATTTAAGTTTTCGTTTTCTTCAGCTAGTTTACGGCAAACATCAATGTTTTTATCTAGAAAATCAATACCTTTAACTGTCGCTCCCTTATTTGCAAGACTCAGACTAAAGAAGCCCTGAGCACAACCGAGATCTAAAACTTTTAAGGGACGCCCTAATTTATTTGAGAGAGTTGTATAAACTTCATAAATAACATCAAGTCTCTCGTTACAATTACGAGAAACATTATCATCCCACTCAGGATGGCCGAAGATTGTTTGATAGACTTCAGGTAATGCTGTTATCAGGTCGTGTAGATTATTATTCATGCTTAAAACTTACCTTTTGTCATAGCTTTCGAAAGATGATTTAAGATCGATAATGCCCCAAAGTTTCATGGGTTTACTCACATGAATGATTATTGAATCATATCTTCGATCTAACGGAATCATTTCAAATTCAGGGTTACCTGACGAAACACCAAATGAAATTAAATATTGACCCTCATTCAAATTCATCGGAAATGTAAACCTGAATATTCTGACATCACCTTTTCTAACAGAAATATTTTCTTTTCCCTCAGAAGCTAAAAAGGAATTAGTACCATACAAAAAGAGGCCATCTAACGTTTTGATTAAGATTCCTGGAACAACATTATCATGATCATCTTCGAAAATGGTCTTGAAATATAAATCAGTTTCTTCATTGCTTATAATGTTTGAAGGGTAGCTTTTACCTTTAACCTGAATGTCATAATCTATTATTTTCGCCCCACCCTGTCCCCAGCGATATTCTTCTTGCCGGTATCCAGGTCGTGTATGAAAAATATCATTGTCGGATTCACTAATGAGACTGAGATTTATGGAGATATCGTCGTTAAGAGCTTCATTTTTTTCAATTAGTGACTTTCCAAAAAGCTCATCAAGATAGCGATTTGTCACTTCACGTGCAGATGCATCCAGAGCAATTTCGCCGTTTTTTAAGAAGATGGCACGATCACAATGTCTAACAATATCACCCGCGCTATGTGATACTAATAAAAGTGTTGTACCTTGTGACTTGAAATCTGCAATACGTGAATAACATTTTGCCTGAAACCTTGAATCGCCTACTGATAGAGCTTCATCAACAATTAATATATCCGGTCTCGAAGACGTAGCGACTGCAAAAGCTAGTCTCATTTGCATACCACTTGAATAAATGCGAACCGGTTGATCGATATAAGCACCTATATCAGCAAATTTTTCAATATCTGGCAACAAATCTGAAATTTCATCCCGACTTAGTCCCATCATCAAACCAGACATGAATACGTTCTGCCTGCCTGTAAAATCGGGGTGAAAACCCATTCCTAATTCAAGCAATGCTGCAACCCGTCCGGATATAGAAACAGTACCAAGTGTTGATTTGGTGGTGCCGGTTAACAACTTTAATAGCGTGCTTTTCCCAGCACCGTTAACACCCACAATCCCAACAGATTCACCTGGCGCTACATCAAATGAAATATTTTTCAGAACCCACTTTTTTTCATGGAGAGGTTTATTTTCAGGAAGAAATTTTTCAATCACCCGGCTCCATTTAGAAGAGTAAAACTTATATGCTTTTGATAGGTTTTTAACAGAAATACTTTTAGTCATAATTCATCCACAATATCAGCAGCATGTTTTCTAAACATGGCCCATCCCAATATAAATAAAGCAATTGAAATTATTGCCATTGGCCATAGAGTTACCCACTCCGGTGGTTGTTTATAAACAAAGATATTGTGGTAAGCTTTGATTATTGTTGCCATTGGATTATATACTAACGCACCCTGAACCCACTCAGGTAATGTGTTACTTACATAAACAATTGGCGTAAACCAAAACCAGAACTGTAATAAAATTGACGTTAGCTGCCCCACATCTCTCACGAATACATTCATTACACCTAAAATGATACCCACGCCAACTGTAAAAATCATTTGAAGGATTAGTACAGGCAACATGCTCAGAATTACTATCCCTGGAAAGTTGTCTGTTAAAACAAGAAATACCAAAAAGAGTGTGAATATAATTAGAAAATTTAGTATTGATGAGCACGTTACAATAATAGGAAGACATATACGTGGAAAACTTAACTTCTTAAGTATATTAGAATTGCTTAAAAAAACATTAATCAACCCGTTAAGTGTTTCTGCAAACAGCCCCCATGTTAAAACACCTGAGCATAGATAAATACTATATGCATAAGGTGATGACATATCCGAGAGCCTGGCACGCATAAGTTCAGAAAAAACTAATGTATAAACCGAAATCATGGCGACAGGTTGTAATACAAGCCATATCGCTCCCAGAAAACTGCTTTGATAGCGCGATTGGAAATCGCGCTTAATACTATCAAAAATAAATCCGCGGTAGCGATTTATTCCAGTTAATAAACCATTAATCATGCGTTATTCACCATTTAAAGCATCCATTAGCTCTGCAGTTTTTTCTTTCATCAATTTTGTACTTTCTACAGTTTCAACGTTAAGCCTTACGAGTGGCTCTGTATTCGATGTTCTCAAATTGAAGCGCCATGTTGAAAACTCCATACTGATCCCATCAGTCGTATCAACAGCAGCTCCCTGTTGAGTGTAGCGTTGCTTTATTTTCTCAATCTTTTCTTTAGCATTAGCGACTTTAGAGTTGATCTCACCACTGCATGGAAACGCCTTCATTCTTTCCGAAACCAGCCCGGATAGCGTCTCACCTTTCACCGCTAGTAGTTCCGCTACAAGTAACCACGGAATCATACCGCTGTCGCAATAGGCGAAATCTCGGAAATAGTGATGCGCGCTCATCTCGCCACCATAAACCGCATCTTCTTCGCGCATGCGCTCTTTGATAAAGGCATGACCGGTTTTAGACATTACCGGATTTCCACCCGCTTTAGTTACCACATCAATCGTGTTCCATGTCAGACGCGGATCATGAATGATTTTCGCACCTGACTCTTTCTTAAGGAACGCTTCGGCTAACAGACCAACGATGTAGTAACCTTCAATGAACTCAGCATTCTCATTAAACAGGAAACAGCGGTCAAAATCCCCGTCGAACGCGATACCCATATCTGCCTGGTGTTCACGCACTGCATCTGAAGTATCTTTGCGACATTCCGGTAAGAGCGGATTAGGAATACCGTTCGGGAAGTTCCCGTTTGCTTCATGATGCACTTTAATAAACGACACAGGCGCATTCGCCTGCTTAAAGCGTTTTTCAATTTCATCGATGATATGACCTGCAGCACCGTTACCTGAGTTGATCACAAGCTTCATCGGCTTAGTGAAATTATTCAGGTTGATGTAGCCCATCAGATGATCGACATAGGCGTCTAGCACAGAGATCTGTTTATAACTGCCGCGTTTATCCTCATCTATTGGAGCAAAATCATTGGCTTCTGCTAGTCGCTGAACGTCGCGCAGACCAGTGTCACCGCTTACCGGGCGCGCACCTTCTCTTACCAGTTTCATCCCGTTGTAGTTCATCGGATTATGGCTGGCCGTTACTTCAATACCGCCATCGATACCTAAATGAAATGTGGCAAAGTAGATTTCTTCTGTTCCGCTCATACCAATGTCCAGAACATGAGTACCCGCATCCCGCAGCCCATTTGCTAGTGCCAGCTTTAACGATTCGCTGGTCAGTCGGACATCACCGCCCACCACGATCGTTTTCGGGCGGATAAATTCGCCATAGGCGCGGCCAATGCGGTAGGCAATATCTTCGTTCAGTTCAGTGCCTAATTCGCCACGGATGTCATAAGCTTTAAAACAGGTCAGTGCTGCCATGATCGTGTCTGTCCTTACTTACTTGCAAACTGTTGTTTAATCAAAATGAGGTCGTCATCACCGAGGTATGAACCAGACTGGATTTCCAATAGCTCCAAAGGAATTTTGCCAGGGTTTTCCAACGTGTGCTGGTGACCAATAGGAATGAAGGTAGATTGGTTTTCGGTTAACAACAGGGTCTTATCCTGAATCGTCACCTTCGCGGTACCAGACAGAATCACCCAGTGTTCAGTGCGATGGTAATGCATCTGTAATTCGAAGGATTCACCCGGTTTCACCGTAATACGATTTACGTTAAAACGTCCGGTGTTAACGATAAGATCGCAACGTCCCCATGGCCAATAGGTTTCACGATGACGGCGATACTCACTACGACATTCTGCCTTCAGGAATTCGACGACACGTTTAACGTCCTGCACCTGATCTTTACGCGCGACTAGTACGGCATCTTTGGTGTTTACGATCACAAGATCTTCTACACCAATGGCTGCAACCAACTGGTCTTCACTGTTGATATAGCAATTTTTAGTGTTGTGCAGGAAAGTGTCGCCCTTCAGTGAGTTACCCGCAGCATCCTTCTCATTCACTTCCCACAGCGCTGACCATGAACCTACATCACTCCAACCCGCATCCAATGGTACAACCACAGCCGCGTCGGTTTGTTCCATTACTGCGTAATCTACGGATTCATCAGGACAAGCAATAAAATCTTCTTTATCAATACTGATGAAGTCGCTGCCTTCTTTCACGTTTGCCATTGCACGCTGACAGGCTTCAAGAATATCAGGGCGGAATTTTTCCAGCTCTTGCAGGTAACGTTTTGCGCGGAACATAAACATGCCGCTGTTCCAGTAATATTCACCAGATGCGAGGTAGTCTTCCGCTGTTTTTAGATTGGGTTTTTCGACAAAGCGTTGTACGCCGAATGGGGCGTTCAAATCATCCGAAATCTGGCTTCCACGATGGATATAACCGTAGCCTGTCTCAGGACCTGTCGGCACAATACCAAAGGTGACTAAATGGCCTTGCTTGGCATATTTAGTAGCTGTAGTAATCGCCTGATGGAATGCCGCACGATTTTCAATGACATGATCTGCAGCCAACACCAGCAGTACAGGGTCATCCCCCTGCTCAATCGCATTCAGCGCAGCGAGAGCAATGGCTGGGGCAGTATTACGGCCAACCGGTTCAAGGATGATGTTGTGAGAAAGCTTGTTGATTTGGCGAAGCTGTTCGGCGACCAGGAAGCGGTGCTCTTCGTTACAGATAACCAAAGGAGCGCGTGCTTCAACTCCGGTTAAGCGGTTGACGGTTTCCTGCAGCATTGAGTGCTGCCCATGCAAACTGATGAATTGCTTTGGATATAGTTCGCGTGAAAGGGGCCACAAACGACTGCCGGTTCCTCCGGCCATAATTACGGGAAGTAACATTCCTCAACCTCTAATGTGTCATTTAAAACTGCTTTATCAATTTAGAGCGGGTTATTTTTTCAACGCATTATAAAAAACAGCCACGCTACCGCCCTTGGCTTGTAGCAACCAATATGCTGTGTAACAAGTCAATTTTGTGTGCTCCGCCTCTCTTACATGAGACGGGTAATTATTCGTCAAGCCTCAGCCAACACCAAAGCCAGCACAAATAATACATTTTGTGCTGATGAAATAACATGGTTATCGTCTTATGCGATTGTTACTAACCTTTATGTCACGCAAGCGTTTCGCTTAAATCCAACCCATTGACCTGATTCAATATAGTTTCTTTTACTGGCAGTTAATGCTCGAATTTCCTTAATGGACAAACAAGGGTATATGGAGTTCGAACATTAATCATCGCTATGGGGGTTTAGGAATAATCTGTGTCTAAAATCACTCGATTGATTAAAAAATAGGCACCCATAATGTTAGATAATTTAGCCATAAAAAAACCCGGCAGATGCCGGGTTTTGATCAATTCATCGAGAGTTACTTAAACCCATCCGGATTCTTACTCTGCCAGTTCCACGTGTCGCGCATCATCGCATCGATCCCACGCGTTACCCGCCAGTCCAGCTCGGTGTTCGCCAGACTTGCATCCGCCCAGAACGCCGGCAGATCGCCATCACGACGCGGCTTAAACTCAAACGGAATCGCCTTACCAGAAGCCTTCTCGAACGCTTTAATCATTTCCAGCACCGAGAACCCTACCCCGCCGCCAAGATTATACGCCTTGTAACCGGAGACTTTCGGCAGATGATCCAGCGCCTTCAGGTGCCCTTCGGCCAAATCCACCACGTGGATATAGTCGCGCTGTGCGGTGCCGTCTGGCGTGTCGTAGTCATCACCAAACACGCCCAGCTTCTCCAGGCGACCAATCGCCACCTGCGCGATATACGGCAGCAGGTTATTAGGGATGCCGGTTGGGTCTTCACCAATCTCGCCAGACTCATGCGCGCCAACCGGGTTAAAGTAGCGCAGCGCGATGGCTTTGAAATTCGGGTCAGCTTTAGCGAAGTCGCGCATCACGAATTCGATCATCAACTTAGAGGTGCCGTACGGGCTGGTGGTGCCACCGATTGGCGTGGTTTCCACGTAAGGAACCGGTGCATCGGCGCCGTATACCGTCGCTGATGAGCTGAAAATGAAATTCCACACACCTGCAGCGCGCATCTCTTCCAGCAGCACCACAGTGCCTGCCACGTTGTTCTCGTAGTATTCCAGCGGCATGCGCGTGGATTCACCCACGGCTTTCAACGCCGCGAAGTGAATCACAGCAGAGATGTCGTTGGCCGCAAACAAGTCACGCAGGCACGCGCGATCGCGGATATCGCCTTCAACGAACACCGCTTTCTTGCCCGACAACTTCTCCACGCGATTGACGGCCTCGCGCGAAGCATTGCAAAGGTTATCCAGGACCACAACGTCGTCGCCGCGCTCTAACAGCGCCAGCACCGTATGGGAGCCGATGTACCCTGCTCCGCCCGTTACCAAAATAGCCATGTGTACTCCTTTAAACCGCGCAAGCGGCGCGGCATGAGAATGGATTATTTCGCCAGAATTTTCTGGATAGCTTCGCGGAAATCACGACCCTGAGAGTTGTTACGCAGACCGTAAGAAACGAATGCCTGCATGTAGCCCATTTTTTTACCACAGTCGAAGCTGGTACCGGTCAGCAATTGTGCATCAACCGGTTTCTTCTTGCTGAGTGACGCGATGGCATCGGTCAGCTGGATACGGCCCCATGCACCCGGCTCAGTTTTTTCCAGCTCTTGCCAGATGTCCGCAGACAGCACATAACGACCGACCGCAGTCAGGTCTGAGTCCAGCTGGCCCGCTTCTGGTTTTTCAACAATGTTGGTGATGGTGCTGATGTCGCCTGGGTTATCGATCGGCTGTTCAGTGGTCAGAACACCGTATTCGGTCAGGTCTTCGCCCGGCATGTGTTTCGCCAGCACCTGTGAGTGACCGGTTTCTTCGAAACGAGCCACCATCGCCGCGAGGTTATAACGCAGGTGGTCAGCGGTTGAGTCATCCAGCAGCACATCTGGCAGTACCACCACGAACGGGTTATCCCCGATCATCGGGCGTGCACACAGCACAGAGTGGCCGAGACCCAGTGGGTTCGCCTGACGCACGTTCATGATGGTTACGCCAGGAGGACAGATTGATTGCACTTCGCTCAGCAGCTGACGTTTTACGCGTGCTTCAAGCAGCGCTTCCAGCTCATAGGTGGTGTCGAAGTGGTTTTCCACTGCATTTTTGGAAGCATGGGTGACCAGCACAATCTCCTTGATGCCCGCCGCTACGCACTCGTCAACGATGTATTGAATCATCGGTTTATCGACGATTGGCAGCATCTCTTTCGGGATAGCTTTTGTTGCAGGGAGCATATGCATACCGAGACCCGCAACCGGGATTACTGCTTTAAGCTTGGTCATATTTATTCCATTTCATGAAGTGAATACGTGGGGTCGATTATGCAGGATCGGCCGGTGCAGCAAGTATAATCTTTATCTGAAAATCCGACACTAACTCTCTGTCACGACATCAAAAATCGCCAAAACGCCTGGCTGCCGCTTCGCCTGAGACACGGAAAATGAACCGGCTAAACTGCTGAAAAACAGTGGGAGATTGATGGAAAAAGCACTGGGGATAAGACCATTGATTTGCAGAATGGATGAGGGGGATTTTGGCGCGGGCACTCGCTCAAAGCTCATACCCGCGCTGATAGCGTCGTTATCCTAAAACTTACAGCCAGCCCTCAAACCATTCCGGCATCACGAACAGATTGAAGTGATTCACCAGCATCATCAGGCCGACAAACACCACCGACACCGAAACCCACTGGCGGGCATACGGCATAAAGCGGATACCAATCACAGGCTTGATAAAGAACGGATGGGCGAAAGCAGAAATCAGCACCTGCGAAATGGAGAGCGTCAACGCCACATACAGTACGTTCGGCCAGATGTAGGTTGTCGCCAGTACCACGACCACCACCAGACTCGCCACAATATTCCAGTAAAACTCGACGTTAGTCTTGCCGTTCGCCTGGGAAATCGCGCCGGTTAAGCCCCCCATCGGACGCAGCATGCCGAACAGCAGCATCAGCGGAATCAGATGGTAAACCTGCTCATGCGATGCGCCATACAGCACGCGTACGATGACCGGAGACAGAATGCCAATCGCCAGATACATCGCGCTGCTGAACAACATGATGACGAAGGTGCCTTTCAGGAACAGATTTTTCAGCTGCTCCGGATCGTGCTGCTTCTCGGCGAAACGCGGCAAGGCCAGACGGTTAATCACCGGCGATACCAGTTTCAGTGGCTGCAGAATCAACTCTTTTGCCAGCGAGTAGATCCCCAGCATCTCCGCGCCCATCACTTTACCCACAATCAGTGCATCCGCCTGGGTACGCAGTTGGTTGATGGTCTGAGAACCCAGCTGATAAATGCCGTAACGCACCGCGCTGATGAAGGTCGCCCCTTCAAACTCCCACGTCGGACGCCACGACTTCTCCCCGAAGTAGATCATGCACAGGATGCGCGTAAAGGCATTGATGAACAGCCCAAGGATGGCCGCCGCCACCGTGAGCGAAGTGAAGTAGAGCATCGCCACGGTACAGATGAACGCGAACAACTTGGTGGCCATCTCAATCTTCGCCAGCGTCACCATACGTTTGGATTTCACATAATGCGCCTGATACTGCGACAGATGTCCCAGCACGAGGAAGTTGAGGCTGGTGAGCATGATCAGCCCGGTCAATTCAGGCAGGTGATAGAACCACGCCACCGGGAAGGCAATTGCCAGCATAATCAAGCCGGTACACAAGCTGAGTGAGACGTTGACCCAATAAATCGTACTCTGCTGGCGGCGGTTGATGTCCTGGCGATGCACGATGTAGCTGCTCATCCCCATATCCTGCAACACCGTTGCCACCGCCAGAATGGCGTTGATAATGGCTAATAAACCCAACTCATGCGCTTCCAGTTTTCGCGCCAGAACGCTGAGCTGTAACACCTGCAGCAATGCCGCGAAGCAGGTACTGCCAAACAGCCAGACGGCCTGTTTTTTTAATCCGCTCACACCATGCGCTCCAGAATTTTAGCCAGCTCGCCATAAGCGATGTGCTGATTGAACTCGGTTTCCACTTTGTGTCGCGCAGCAGCCACGACCGGCGCGACATCGACATCACCGCGTGACAGACGCAGCAGCGTGTCAGCCAACTCTTCGGCATCGTTTTCGGAGACCAGCCAGCCGCTGACGTTGTTCTGAATCAGCTCCGGGATGCCGCTGTGATAGGTCGAAACCACTGGCAGCCCCACCGCCATCGCTTCCATCAACGCCACCGGAATGCCTTCCATGTCGCCATCGGCTGCGGTTTTCGACGGTAGCAGGAAGATATCAGCATCATTCAACGCCTGACGAATCTCCTCCTGCGGCTTGAAACCAGGCATAGTGACAAAGGCTTCCAGTCCGGCACGCGCGATGTGTTCACGCATCATGCCGTCCTGCTCACCGTTGCCGATGATGGTGAACTCGAACTGCCCACCGTTGTTGCGCAGAATTTCGCTGGCTTTTACCGCCACGTCTAAGCCCTTTTTCTCGGTCAAACGCGCGACCGAAACAATTCGCAGCGGCTGATGAAACGCCTCACGCGGCCTGAAGTTAAACTTCTCAGGCTCGATGCCCATGCGCGTCACGTGCACCTTCTCGCGTGGACAACCCATCTCAATCAGCTTGTTCTCCCACAAATGGCTGATGGGTAACATCAACTCGCTCTGTTTGAACAGGTTGACGTAATCGAGCTTGTGCTCTTCGAGAATGTGACGGCGCGAAATATCCGCGCCGTGGAACACCGTCGCCTGCTTGCCTTTCAGCACGCCGAGCTCACGCAGTTTGTTGGCCAGCGCACCGGCATAACCAAAGTGCACCAGAAACACATCCGCGGTGAAGGTTTGCTTCGCGTTAGCAACAATCGCGGGCAGCAGCAGCTTTTTCGCCTGCTGGCCGTAGCGGCCGACGTTGAGTGATTTAATTAACGCCGGCTTCGCGATTTTCGGCAGCATCAAACCAATGCGCTGCGTCAGCTTATCGAGATTCGAAACTTTCTCTTCCGGCAGTAAATAGTGAGTTTTCGCCGCCAGATTGTAATCATCGAACGCGGCGTGGCGATTGATCATATCGCCCGGAAACACGGAGATGATCTCCACGTCATAGCCTGCATCGATGAAATGCGTTACCTGATTGAGGACAAACGTCTCAGAGGCAACCGGAAAACGCATGGTGAAAAAGGTCAGCTTCATCACTTACCCCAGCACGTTGAGAATTTCTGCCGTAATGCGGTTACCAATTTCACGCTCCTGCGCCACCGCGGTATCCACTTTGCGCTTCACATTGTCGTAATCGGCCAGCACGGTTTGTACTTTGTCGATCAGCGAGCCATCCATCAGGCTTTGCACGTCGGTGGCCATCTGCGGCAGTCCAAGCTGCTTCATCACACCAAGCGATTTGTGCTCATAGTTGATGGCCACGGCTGGGGTACCGAAGTTCATGGAAATGATGGCGGAGTGCAGGCGGGTGCCAATAGTCAGGTGACAATGGCTTAGCAGGATGCCGAGCTCGAGGTCGTTGAACTCGTCCATGATGACATGGTAATGCTCGGGATTTTCGACGTGGTCGCGTAGCGTCAGCGCCACCATCCGGTCATCTTTGGCGTAGCTGTCGATGCCGGTACAGGTAGAGAAAGCCACCACCTGATAGCCTTCAGCAATCATCGCATTGATGACTTTCCCAAAGGCCGCTTCGTACTCTTTCTGCGTCACGCCGAGACGTTTATCGAACGGTGCCAGTTCACGCACGGTGATGGCGATGGTTTTACGCGCGCTGATGATGTTTTTCCAGTGCAGCAGGTTGTGGCTCGGATTCTCCACATCGCGTGCTTTCACCAGGAAGGCGGTATCGACGCCCTTCTTCACGCGGCTGGTGGTGACGCCGTCTTGTTTCAGGCGATCGAAGCTGACCTCTTCACGCAGCACCAGGCTGTCGACGCGATCAAACACGAAATTGGCCAGCGCATTCACGCGTGGGTTCTCAAAGGGTCCCACGGAGTGACCGACCATGTGCAGCGGCTTTTTCGCCATCAATGCACAGAGCGCGTGGTCAAACTGCGTCACACCATAAAGATCGACGAAGAAGGAACCGCCCACCTGAATGATGGCGTCATACTGTTCCAGACTTTTGGTGAACTGCGCCAGATGTGGCGGCACAGAGAACGATTTGTACAGGCCACCCTTGCCCAGATGCGCCATCATGATTTCGGGCATCAGGCGGTTGGCCACTTTACGTTTAACGCTGCCCACCAGCCCTTTCGCTGATTTGCTGTTATGCAGAAACAAGGAATCCTGCTGGATATCCTGTTGCAATAAGTACCCGGAGCTTGTTGGATAACGACTGATCACATCAATATCGAGGTCGCCACGCGCAGACTGCAAAGAGTCGATCAGTCCACGTAAAATCGCGCCATCCCCACGATTTCCACAGGTATGATTTCCCACCAATAAAATCTTCATAAACACTCCAGAAAAATTTTTTTAATTTTTTACAAGCCACGTCATTTCCTGCACGGGCAAAGTGAACTCTGTGTTTTAAAACTGCAATGGGAACAATGCCCAAAATAGAAAATCTGTCCTCAAACGGGCGACCTGCAGGCCGCTCCCAACCTTTCCCGGAGAGGGCGCAAACGGCTGCGTCCTCTCCGGTTAGTGCATTACGACTTCACCGCAAAATAGGGTAACGCCACCTGTTCGCCGTTAATCACCACCGAGACAAATCCTTTCGGCTCACGCGTATCTACCTGCTCCGGTTTCAGCGCGCGCGAGGCCAGCAGCAGATCGCCCTGCTCGTTGCCGCCTATACCCGCTTTACCGTTGTGCAGACTGAAGCGCTGCGGTGCTTGCTGGCTGCCGCTGGCAGGACTGCCCTGTGCCATGGTGGCATCCACACGCGCACAGCGTCCGGTGAGGAAGCGGTCCTTGGCAGTGCTTTTAATCAAAATAGCGGTGGTGGGTGTCCAACCAGCCAGCTTGACGAACACTTTCGTGTCCGTCTCTGAGCGCGGTTCAAAGCGGACATCCACCACGGGTGAACTGCCTTCGGCAGACCAGCTGGCTTCCGCATTTTTGGTTTTGCGTTGCAGATGAATAACCGCACGGCCGCCGGTGCCTTTACCATCAATGACGTTCATTAAGGGCTGATTAGCCGTGCCATTATTGAATTGCGATTGACCAAACACCTCTATCTCCCAGCTGTCTCCCACCGTAGGTGAGTAGAAGTTGCCAAGTTCAAACCAGGTTTCCTGGTTGGTGTTATTCGCCAGGCGGAAGCGTGAGGTGATGTAGTTGTATTTCAGGCTGCCATCGATGGCGACACCGTAAGATTCCACGCGCGTGGTTCCCATCTCCCAGATGTTGAGCCAACGCTCGCCTTCCATCGAGTTGTCGATCCAACTCCCCGCCTGCAGGTTGGTCTGGCGCATGTTCAGTCGCGAGTTGTGCGCAATCAGCGGATTTTTACAGTCTTCAATGCTGAGCGCATCGATAATCCACTGCCCATTGGAAATGTCACCGGGAAACTCACTGTGCTCGATCCAGCCGTTATGAATGATCGACTGGCTGCAACGTGGCAGATTCAACACCTTACCGCCTTTACAGTGCTGGGCGTTGAAGTTGGAGAGTTCAATCGCCGTGCTGTGATCCCAGGCGCCCGCCTTTTGGCCCGACCAACTGGCTTTGATCACATCACCGGTACAGGCATTGGCGTACCACTGGTCGATTTTACAATCCAGCGTATCCAGTAAGCTCAAAGACACTCCGCCAACCTGATTGAGTCGCAGGCAGGCACCACGGAAAAATTGCCCGCCGGGACACGTGTTGCGGAACAGCCCCTGCTTATTCGGTCGCTTGTCGTTTTGACCGTTGAAAATCAGATTGGAGATTTCAGTCCAACGCGCGTTCACCTGGAACAGGAATTCAGAGCGACCGTCTGAAGTCAGCGTGGTCGCCGGGAAATAGCCAAAATTGACCATCGCGCCGGAGATACGGAAGTAGCGTCGTTCTTCATTACCGAAATCGCACTCGGTGACGAAGAAATTGCCTGCCGGGAACTGCACACAGATCTGCTGATTGGCATCAATTGACCATTGATACATGGCTTTTATCGCCGGTGCGGCATCGGTTTTGGCATCGGCAATAGCGCCAAAATCGAACAGCGTCAGGCGGTTAAAATCTTCAACCACGCGACGCCAATAGAAGCCTTTACCACTGAAGATAACGCCGCCATCATCTTTGCCGTCACCAAAAGCGCCAACGAATTCCCCGCCGCCCACTTCTAAGCCTTCATGCCAGCTTTTCAGCTTGATTTTGGCACCCGCGAACAGCGGACGCGTTTTCCTTAACTCCTCAACCGACGGGATTTCGCCAATCAGCTGATAGCCATTCGGCTGCGCCAGACGTTGACTAAAGTTACTCGGATTCGGTCGTGAAACATCTGCAATCGAAAACAGCGTATTCCCTTGATCGTCTTCCACCACCATGGAGTGAGCAGGATTGGCGATCAACGCTGCATTATCGTGAATGAATTGCGCGAAGTTGCCCTTATTTAGCGCAATAGGCTGGCTGATTTGTGACACTTTACCGCTGGCATCGCGCAGGAAGACTGGAATCTGATTGCCCGCTTTGCTGGCATCCTGACCGGCCTGCCCGATCCACAATTTGCCCTCAAAGTTCTGCCAAAACTGTGGTGGCATGGTGTAGACATTTTCTGGCGTTAAAATTGGTACATCGCCCTGCGGTACGCTGGACGGATCGACAGCTTTCAAAGCCGGTTGACCACTTTTTGCCGCATAGCTGGAAAATGCGCTCACTGAGAGCGCGGCAACAATGGAGGAGGCTGCAGTTTGCAAGACTTCTCTTCTTTTCATGCTTTCAATCCCGTGGTCATGGGGCTGCGTAACAGCCATAAATGTGATCCCGGAGGCATTTAGCCGTCATACTTCACGCCACAGGGGCGTTGGCTGCCTGCCTTCGCCCCTGTCACTTACTCAAGTAAGCTCACGGGGACTCAAGCATTTGCCGCCTTCCTGCGGCATGAATTATTTGGCTAAACCAGGGCTAGCCAGCTTTGTTTGATCTGGTTACCGTCAAACTTCAGCGCAGTTTCTTTGGTTTTTTCGCTCATGGCGTAAAACAGGCTATCGTCACTGGCCAGCTGTTCCATGCGCGCCAGGAACGTTGATTTGTCATTCATCGGCACCAGGAACCCATCTTCACCGTGATTGATAATCTCCTGCGGGCCGGTTGGGCAGTCATAAGCCACCACCGGCAATGACCAGGATTTCGCTTCGAGCAGCACCAGTGGCAAGCCCTCATAACGCGAGGTCATCAGCGCCATGTCGCTGTCACGGTAGTAATCGTTGATGTTGCTGACTTTGCCGACGAAGTTAACGCTATGGGTAATGCCCAACGCCGCAGCCTGATCGTGCAGTTGTTGACGCAGTTCGCCGTCACCCGCGATCACCAGCTTCCATTCAGGATGGGTTTTACTGAAGTCGGCCCAGATATCCAGCAGCAGGTCGAAGCCTTTTTGATTATCGAGACGACCGACCGCCAGCGCCTGACGGCTGCGGGTCTGACGTTGAAACGCCTTGTACACCACCGGATTGGGGATCTGCTTGCTGGCGATATTCCAGCGGCTGAACACCTGATGATCTTTGTCCGTCAGCACGATGACCTGGTCGTAATAGCGCAGCAGCATCCATTTCAGCGCTTTGATCGGCTTGCTGAAGGAGTTAATCGCGATGTGTTCACAGGCGTAGGCTTTAAAGCGTTTTTTCTTCATCGCCATCAGGTTCCAGAAGGCGAACATCACGCTCAGGCGACCCATGCTGATCAGAAATACGCTGTCAAAGCCTTGCTGATGAATGCTTGCCACGGCACTTTTAATCGGGTTGCTGTGCCCTTCAAAACTGACGATCTCTTTCACGCGATTGAACGGATAAAAGGTTTTGCCGTGTCCTTCCAGCGAATAAATGGTGACGGCGTGCTGCTCTCCGAGGCACTCCGACATGAAATTACAGATGTTTTCTGTGCCCGCGTAGGAGTAGGCATCCTTAATCACTAAAACAATCTTTTTCATAAAACGCTTTCCACCTCAAAATGTGAACTTAAGGCCCAACGCCTTCGTGCTGCTCACGTCGTAACAACACGAAGGATGCCGGGTCTTAACGATGCTTCAGGGTGAAGAGAACGCCGTTCACCATATACCAGCCGTAATAGTAATAGATTTTTAACGGATTGTTTTTATAGATAATTCTTAATAATTCGAGGTGCCATTTCGCCGCTTTATTCTTGTTGCGAGACAATGAATCGCCCAGCTCGTAATAGTTGACCAGCGTTTTCTGGATCACCCGAGCTTGCTTGTAGCGGAGGAACAGTTCGTAGAGGAACAGGAAATCTTCATGCCCTTTACGCTGGAAGAAGATGCCCTGAGGGGGACGGCGGAAACACACGGAAGAGAAGCAGACGCGATACTGCTTCTTCACGAAGTTTTCCTGCTGCAGATAGGGTTTGCTGTAGAGAATATCGTGGTCGGCGGTTTTGGTTTTGTAGTGATAATGCGTGATGACAAAATCATCACCCGCCGCGATCGCCGCAGTCTGTTCGGCAAGTTTATCGACGTGCCATTCGTCGTCACTGTCGAGAAACGCAATAATCTCTTCTTGCGCGGCACGCAGACCCACGTTACGTGTTTCCGCCGCACCGAGGTTGACTTCATTGTTAAGAATGGTGATGCGCGCATCAGTGCAGTGTTCGCGTACATAGGCCAGCGAATCATCGGTGGACTGATCATTTATTAAATAAAGATGCCAGTCGCTATAGGTCTGATTGACGATCGACTCTACCGCACGCAATACCGTTTTACGCGCGTTATACATCGGCATCACGATACCGACGGTGCCAACATGATTTGTCATTTGCATACCCGGAGTGTCAGGAACCAAAAAATTGCTCCCTGTGCGGGAGCAAGTGAAATTTTTATAAAGTGAATCAGGAGACGGCTCGCCCGCCAGAGAAGCGAGACTTCACCTTATCGAACAGTCGATTCAGGAAATAAGCCCGGTTATCACGATTGGTCAGGAAGAAGTAGCGCGCGAAACTGAGGCTCGCCTGCAGTGATTTACCATCCATCTTGTAGCGCAGCGGCAGCTTGAACGCCTTATAGGTATGGACGTCACGTGCCGTGAGGTGCGGCTTCATGGTGTCCAGCCAAAAGAAGGAGTACTTCACCGACTCGCCTTTGTGTTTGGAACCAAATTTGGTCACCAGATGGTAGGTGGCGAGCGGCTTATCAATCATCACAAACTCGTAGCCCATACGATCGGCGCGGATGCAAAAGTCATAATCCTGATGGCGAATGTAGCGTGCATCAAAACGGATTTTGTCGGCATCTTCGCGCTTCAGCACAATGGTGCTGGTCTGAATAAATCCGTAACAGCCGAACAGATACTCCGCCACGGTTTCGTTTTTGCCCGGCGGCTGCATCGGCATTACTTTCAGGAAGCTACCGTCCTGATGAATGTTTACCTGGCTGAAAATCACATAGCGCGATTTGCCCTGTGCCTCCAGTTTGCTAATGGTGTCGTGCACGGTCAGCAGCTTATCGGCAGCCCACTCATCATCGGCATCAAGGAAGCTAATGAAATCGCCTTCAGCCAGTTCAATACCCTTATTGCGGGCGCCCGCACCGTTCAGTTTGATCTGGGACAGTTCCAGCTTGATGTCCAGATCCTGATAACGCTCACTGCGTACGACCTGCGCCAGTTCGTCTGCATCAGCCGATTTGTCATCGACGATAATGACTTCAAAATTGCGATAGGTTTGCGCTTTGACACAATCTAGCGTCGTGACAATTGATTTCGACGCGTTATACGCGGGAATTACAATTGAGAAGCGGATGTCCTGCATTGCCAGCACCTCTTAAACAGCTGTTCCAGATTTAACGGTAGCGCGGACAGACCTCAGAAAGGAATCGGCTGTGTTCTGAAAAATCATACCGTTATTTCTCTTTCTAATTGAGCTGCTGCGTTCCATCACGGAGGTTCCTATGAAAGTTTGTGCTGTGTGTATTTTCGCGGTGCAAAACGCACCATAAAAAGGGGCGGATAATCCGCCCCTGAGTTTTACTTAGCTTTTGGTTTCTTTGCCGTATTCGTAGTTGTAGTAGTCGTAGCCATAACCGTAGGCATTCGACGCTTTACGTACCACTGCGTTAAGGATGACGCCCTTAATCTCGATACCGTTCTGCGCGAAGCGCTTGTAGCTGACATCCAACTCTTTAGTGGTGTTGGTTTCGAAACGCGCCACCATCAGCGACGTACCGGCCAACTTACCGATGATGGAAGCATCGGTCACCGCCAGAATCGGTGGGGTATCAATCAACACCAGGTCGTAGTTCTTGCTCGCCCAATCCAGTAACTCACTCATGCGACGATGCATCAGCAGTTCAGACGGGTTCGGTGGTACCTGACCGCGTGGCAGGAAATCAAAACCGTACACGCCTTTCTGAATCATGGCCGGTGAGAACTCACTCTTGCCGGACAACACATTGGAGAGACCCATTTTGTTTTCCGAACCAAGCAGCTCATGGGTATAACCACGGCGCATATCGCCATCGATGAACAGCACACGCTGGCCTGCTTTCGATACCAGGGTCGCCAGGTTGGCACAGATAAAGGTTTTACCAATACCCGGGCTGGCACCGGTAATCATCAGAATGTTGTTTTTGGCTTCCATCATCGCGAAGTGCAGGCTGGTACGCAGGCTGCGAATCGCTTCGATGGAGAGGTCTGTCGGATTACCCAACGCCAGCAGCGTATTATGTGGGTCACTCTTCTCTTTGTGACCACGACGCGCCAGGGCTTCGGTATCTTTCTTACGTTGCCACTCTGACAGCGGTACGCTGGCATAGACGTTCATGCCCAGCTCTTCCAGCTGCTCAGGATTCTCAATACCGTGATGGAACAGCGCTTTCAGCAGCACCAGACCCACAGAGAGAATCAGACCCAGAATAAAGCTGGCGGCAATAATCAACAGTTTCTTCGGTGCCACCGGGCTACCGGCGGTTTCCGCACGGTCGATGATGCGCACATCACCCACGGTACTGGCTTTACTGATTCCCAGCTCTTGCTGGCGATTCAGCAACTGCATGTAGATTTCCTGACCTGACTGCACATCACGTGTCAGACGCAGAATTTCCTGTTGGGTTTGCGGCATACCGGCAATTTTCTTGTTCAGTTTTGCCTGCTCGTCTTCCAGGGTTTTGCGTTTTTCCAGCAGCGCGCGGTAAGTCGGGTGATCTTTGGTGTAGAGCTGTGACACTTCAGCTTCTTTGAAGGTCAGTTCGTTCAACTGGCTCTGCACGCTAACGGATGAGTCGAGAGCCGATTTCGCTTCCAGCGACATATCCACCGATTCATTCTGGCGGCGATAGGCGTTGAGCTTGTTCTCCGCATCATCCAGACTGCTACGCACTTGTGGCAGCTGGTTGCGCAGGAACTCCAGGCTCTTCTCAGCCTGCTCAGATTTGCGGTCAACGTTCTGCAACAGATAGTTATTCACGATCTGGTTCAGGACGCGACTCGCCTGCTCTGGATCTTCATCCTGGAACTCAAGGCCCAGCACACCGGTGGTTTTACCTTTGTCGGCAACGGTCAGCGCGCCCAGCACGTTTTTAATCGCCTGCAGATCGCTCAGCTTAGTGACGTTGAAGCTGGTGCCTTCGTCAGCCTGAATGCCGCTGACCAGCATAGTGACATCACCGTGCTGCTCCATCTGACCCACACGACCTTTGAACAGCTCATCGCCATCTTTGGTAACGGTGTAAGTCTGTGGACCGGTCACTTCCAGCTCGACGGTACGCTTGTCGATGGAGCGTGGAATTTCCAGACGCGAGATAGCAATTTGCGCCGGCTTATTGCCCATCAGGCGAGATAAACCTTTACCAATAACCGGGAAGTAATTCTGCTGCACCACGGTGTCCAGACCGAGGTCATTAACCGTTTTACCCAGCACCATACGCGATTCAACAATCTGAATTTCCGTATCAGATGCTGGCGTGGTTGGCAGCACATCCTGCAATTCATTCAGAACAGAAGCGGTGTTCTTCTGTTCTACCTGAACCATGGCATCAGCGCTGTAAATAGGCGTTGCAAACAGTGTGTAGAGCGTTCCGGCCAACATGAAGAAGGCGGTAACGGCCACGATGATCCAGCGATGATCAATTAGCTGTCCCACAAGATGCGCCAGATCCCATCCACTCGAATCTTCCTTTGGCGCAGTCATAACCTTGTTTTTAATATTCATGGGTATTCCCAACTATCGGCTTAGTACGTTGACCCATTTCTGGGTAGCGTTTTCCAGTAACCCGTAGACCTCTTCAAAGGCCTCGCGACTTTTTTTGTACGGATCCGCAATTTCCTGCTGATTGAGCCAGTGCCCAATGAGCATGGTTTTTCCGCGTGCGGCTGGGTCGATGCGATTGACCTGCTCAACGTGGCGCTTCTCCATTACCAGAATCAGGTCATAGTCACGGCACATACTGGCCGTTAACTGCTGAGCATGATGGCCTTCCAGCGACACGCCATGTTCGGCGGCAACGTCGCTGGCGGTCTGGTCTGCCGGGAACCCCTTCAGAGCGCCTAGCCCTGCAGAAGCCACCCGAGTTGAAGGTAGCGCGCGTTGGAACAGACGCTCCCCTGTTGGGGAGCGGCAGATATTACCGACGCAGACGACTAACACGGACTTGATCATACTGAAACCTTAGTTAGACCAGTTGCGGAAACGCAGTGCTGCGGAGCTTGCATCGTCGATACCCACGATGGTTGGCAGCAGCCCAGAAATCACACGGTTCCAACGGGTAATTGGTGTGGCGGTGACGTAGACGATGTCGTACGGCTCCAGTTGGAATTCAGTCCCCATCACCATCGATGCCGCATCTTTGGTATTCAACTGATAGATGTTGGCGATCTTGGTGCGGTTCGCACCACGAATAGGACGAATAACGAAGACACCGGTAGCATCGGACGTGGTTTGATCCATCCCGGCCGCATTACCCAGCGCTTCGGCCAGCGTCATGCCGCTACGGTCCATTTTCAGCGTGGATTGCTGTTTCACTTCGCCCATCACGAAGACTTTCAGGTCATCGTTACGCGGGACGTAGAGAATATCGCCCGGATACAGCAGATGGTTCTGGCTCAGGTCGCCGTTTTGCATCAGCGCCTGCAGCGAAATGCGCTGCTCTTTGCCCTGGTGCGTCAGCACCACGTTACGCCAGTCTGCATCGGCTGCTAAGCCACCTGCGGCGTTGACGGCATCAAGTACGGTCAACGGCACGTTAGTGATCGCCTGCTGGCCAGAGGTGGTCACCGAACCGGTCACGTAGGTTTTCTGTGAGCGGAAGGCTGCGACGTTGACATCCACCTGCGGGCTTTCAATGAACTGCGCCAGGCGGCGCGCAATTTCAGCGCGGATTTCCGTCACGGTGCGGCCGGCTACACGCACTTTACCGATGTACGGGTAGAAAATCGTGCCATCGGCCTGTACCCAGTTACCGGTGTCACTGGCGCTACGATACTGACCCGCTGGTGTGGTCAGCTCCGGGTGGTCCCATACGGTGACGTTCAGCACGTCGCCAATGCCCACGCGATATTCGTAGCTTTGAATTTCGGTCTGCAGTGCCGGGTTGGCCTGCGCAACCAGAGGCTTCGGACGCATCTGTTCAACCAGACGCGGCGTCAGCGGGAAGACGTTCACGTATTTATCGATGTCATAGTTGCTATCCTGTTGCTCAATGACATCTTTTCCGCTAGTGGAAAGGTGCGAACCTGGTTCAATGGTGCACCCGGAGAGAAAAGTTGCGGATACCAGTAAAGGTATCAATTTAATTTTCATTATCATCTGATTCTTCGCTATCAGTTAATGATTGATAGAGGCGAAAACGCCGCTGTGTAGCGTCTTATAAAAAAATAAAACTGACGGGTTAAACACTGAAACTGTGGGTCATTATCATGCGCTCCCTTGGTTTTATGTTGTCACCGTGCCCTGAGACGACATCAATTAAAGTCGGTGATTACCCTGCCGGCAAAGCACCGACTCTATTCAGGCTCGATAATGGCAGTTGTCAGTTAAGGCACTCCCAGCACCGGCATTTCAGACGGGGATAATGATTTCGTCCCCTGCCCTTCTACTCTCAATAAGCGCCATCGCGTTTCAGTACGACACCCACTGTCTTAAACAGGATCGCGATGTCATTCCACAGCGACCAGTTTTTGACATACCACGAATCGAAATAGACGCGCGTTTCATAGTCAACGTCGTTACGACCGCTAACCTGCCACAATCCCGTCATGCCGGGTTTCGCCATCAGGTAATAATCAACATCACCGGCATAACGACAGAGTTCGTCTTCAATCACTGGACGTGGGCCCACCAGGCTCATGTCGCCGCGTACCACATTCCACAGCTGCGGCAGTTCATCCAGACTGGTTTTACGGATGAAGTGGCCAACTTTGGTAATACGCGGGTCATTCTTCAGTTTGAAATCTTTATCCCACTCGGCGCGAGCGACCGGATCGGTGCGCAGGACTTCCTCCAGCACCTCTTTCGAGTTGATCACCATCGAACGGAATTTAAGGCATTTGAATTTACGTCCGTTCAGGCCGACACGTTCATGACCGTAAATCGGTGGGCCGCCATCGCGTCCAACCATAAAGCCGAGGACCAGCAGCGCCGGTGACAGCGCAATAATGATGCCGAGTGCGCCGACGATGTCGAAAGCACGTTTCAGGAAGCGCGAAGTGCGTTTCGCCAGATTATTGTTCACGCGCAGAATCATCACTTCATGGCTGAAGATGTAGGCCATGTCGGTACCGTAAAGAGGCACGCCGCGCAGAGTTGGAATCACTGAGACTGAACGGCAGTTATGCATTGCCAGCATTTTCAGCCAGTTGTCACGATGCTGGCTCTGTTCAAACTCCACAGCCACGATGAACTGGGTTTCGCTGTGCGTCAGCTGCCACAGCTCTTGTTCATTGTGCAGTACCGGTACGCCAGAGATGCTGGCCTGCGGGCAACTGCCATCAACATCGAAGAACGCAATGACATCAAACCCCATCACCTCTTCGCTCTGCAGCGCCTGCCAGGCTTCTTCAGCATTACGGCTACTGCCGATGATGATGGTTTGTTTTTTCCACATACCGAAGTGATTTAGTACGCGTTTAGAGATGGCGCGCGCCAGCGGAATTAATATCAACGCCAGAATCCAGGTGGTCACCCAGACAAAGCGCGACATCTGCCATTGCGATAATGCTGAAATTGACAAATCGATGACAGAAAAAATAAGAATGGTACGAAATATCTCTTTCAGCTCAAACCAGAATGGCTTGCGATAGGTGTAATGACGCAGGCGAACCCAGAACCAGCCTACGCAAATAATCGATAAACAAACGTGGGTGGCGATTTTTAAGTGCAGGTATTTTTCAGATATATCTGCCAGTGGAGAATCTGTGAACGAATTAATCACCGCCAGAGCAATAAACAATGCCGCGTTGAAACAAATTAAATCCGAGCACGCCAGTAAAATTTTAGTGAGGAGACTTTTATATGTAATTTGGTTATCGCGCATATTTAACTCTTTTATTTTATTTCCCTAATCCCTAACGCCTCTGCCCTGTGTAATAAATGAGCGATATATCCACTGCTAACGGGGAGGCAATCTGCGGCAAACGCTCCGGTGTTTATGCCAATTCTCTTTTTAGTAAAGCCAAAGAATTGCAATAAATACCAACAGATTAGTCTGACTTCCCTTGCCACGATTTAGCCCTAATCTGAACGGAGAAAAGCACTTCAGGCACGCTACCGCCCTTGGCTGTCGCTGCCAATACCGCTGCAATCGCATCTATTTTCATCGCATTCACTGAGATTATTCTTAGCCAGCGGCAGGCTAATCCCGTGCACGATCACAATTCATAACATTAAGAAGCTAAACAGCGCGCTATTAACAACTTCGGCGCAGACATTTACTAACACGTTGCTATACTAGTTATTACTGGCTTGTTTACAAGTAGGCCCCGTGTCCCCTGCACTATTTTAGGAAAAAGACTACCAGCCATAAGTATTGATGCCATCCCTTTCAGCCCATTCCTGCGTAAAATTCAGAATAATTCGATACTCACCTTCGGACTGCTTCGCATTAAAAACGTACGCTTGCGCGTGAATATTAGAATTAATCGTCACTATCACGATGCGGTGAAGTTTATCCATACATTCATCTTATCGACGAAATGTACCTTCTCAGAATATGCCTAAAACTCAGGGCAACAGGGTGACATCGCGCGATTTGCCTCATTTGTACCTTGCCTGCTGATTCACTATCATCAGACAAAACGCATTTTCAGACATTCAGGTGATGAAAGCATGATGGAGTGGATCCTCGATCCGTCGCTCTGGGCAGGGTTAGTCACGCTAATCGTTCTCGAGCTGGTGCTGGGTATTGATAATCTGGTTTTTATTGCCATCCTGGTCGAAAAGTTACCGCCTGCGGCGCGTGACCGGGCGCGCGTAATCGGTTTGCTGTTGGCGTTGCTGTTGCGACTGGTGTTGCTGGCATCGCTTTCCTGGCTGGTGACTCTCACGCAACCGCTATTTACCCTGTTCCAGCACAATTTCAGCGCCCGCGATCTATTGCTGCTCTCCGGCGGGCTGTTTCTTCTTTATAAAGCCACGACGGAACTCAATAGTCGTCTGGAAGGCAGCGACGAAGAGAGCGGTCAAAGTAAGAACGGTGCTAAATTCTGGCCAGTGGTCGCGCAAATTGTGGTGCTGGATGCCATCTTCTCGCTTGATGCGGTGATTACCGCTGTAGGCATGGTGAACGAACTGCCGGTGATGATGGCGGCGGTCACCATTGCCATTTTACTCATGCTGCTGGCGAGTAAGCCGCTCACGCGCTTTGTGAATGGTCATCCAACCATTGTGATCCTCTGCCTGAGTTTCCTGCTGATGATTGGCTTCAGTCTGGTGGCGGAAGGCCTCGGCTTTATTATTCCGAAGGGCTATCTCTACGCGGCGATTGGTTTCTCAATCGTGATCGAGATGTTTAATCAACTGGCGCTGTTTAATCGCCGCCGCTTCCTCACCGCCGGACGCCCGCTGCGCCAGCGTACCTCTGAAGCCGTGCTGCGCATATTGCGCGGTGAAGCCCAGCGCGCCGAACTGGACGCCGATACCGCCTCATTGATCAGCGACAGTGATGAAGGTGCATTATTCAATCGCCAGGAGCGGCGCATGATTGCCCGTGTACTCGGTTTAGGGCAGCGGCACATCAGCAGCATCATGACGTCACGCCACGATATTGAGCACATCGACCTGAGTGAAGATCCGGCCGCGATCATGGCTAAGCTGGATAACAATCAGCACACCCGCATCCTGATTACCGAACGCGGGCACGATCCGCTCGGCGTGGTGCATGTGATTGATTTGCTCCATCAGTCGCTGCACAGCCATTCTCTCGATTTACGTGCTTTGGTGAAACAGCCGCTGATCTTTCCCGAACGCCTGACGTTATTGCAGGCACTGGAGCAGTTCCGCCACGCCCGCACCCATTTTGCGTTTGTGGTCGATGAGTTTGGATCGGTGGAAGGCGTGGTCACCCTGAGTGACCTAATGGAAACCATCGCCGGGAATCTGCCGAATGAAGGTGAGGAGATTGATGCGCGTTATGATATCCAGCCGTTGCCGCATGGCGGTTGGGTGGCGAACGGGCATATTCCTCTGGAAGATTTGGCAGCCTATGTGCATTTGCCACTGGATGAGAAACGTAATTATCACACGCTGGCCGGATTATTAATGGACAGCCTGCAACATGTGCCTGAAGAGGGAGAAGAGTTACAGGTAGGGGATTATCTATTGCGCACGCTGCAGGTGGAAAATCATCGGGTACAGAAAGTGGAGATTGTGCCCGCGCCCGAGCTGGCAAGGTAACAGACGCCGTTACGCCCAATCAAACCCGGCATAACGGCATTTCTCGTGGATTAAGGTTGTTGCACCGCAGGCTTTTGGCGATCCAGCCACTCGTTAAGGCGCGACTTCGCTTCACTCTGCAACTGCTGGCGCACCACATCGTCAACCGGCAGTGAGTACTGCAAGTTGTTCCAGCCACCGTACATCCGCAGTGGAATTGCCTGGCCATTGAGCAGAGTCGCTAGCTTATCGTCGCCTTTCCAGCCGCGCAGCATCATATTGAAGGTGACGTCGAGCTGTTGGTTCACCACATCAACCGTGCCTTTGGTCTGCACTGCCAGCCGGTTACTGCCACCCTGCAGATCTGGCATGACAACCTTGCCCTGATTCAGGCTAATACGACCGCTCAGCTGCTGAATCCCCTGATCGTCCGGCTCATCATTGGTCACGCTATTGCTCACGCGCGCCACGGCACGGCGCACCATCTGTTGCAGATTAAGCTGGGCGAGTTGCAGGTTGGTGGCCTCCAGCTCGGCATTACCCTGCCAGTTACGCTTCGCTTCATCCACGCTCAGGCCCGTGCCGCTGAGATCGCCTTTCAGGGAGACCGTGCCCTGCAAACTCTCCGGCAGCTCCAGCGCTTTCATTAAGGGTGCAATGGCGATGTTTTCGATCTCCGGCTCCAAGGCGACTTTGGCCACCGGCTGGCGGATATCAATGCTGCCCGGGATCGAGAAGTGCCCATCGCCAATTTTCCCCTGCAGTTTGTTCAGGGTCATCAACCCTTCCTGATTGCTGGCATCGATCTGCAGATTGCTCAGCGTCAATCCGCGCCACACGCTGGAATCCGCATTCAGGCTCAGCGTTAAATCCATCAGATTTAACGGCGAGTCAGCGTTGGTACGCGTGCGTGGTTCAGCAATCACCGGCGTGCGCGTCACGCTGGCGTGCTGTGGGGTGCTGTTGTCGCTGGCGGGCGCGCTGGCCATCAGATTATCAAGATTCAATGTCGTGGCGTGTAAAGCCAGATTGAGCTGCTGCGGCAACATTAAACGCCCTTCGGCACTGCCATCCAGCGTGCTGTCGTTGGCCGTCAGCTGCATCTTTTGCAACGAGAATTGCTGTTTATCGGCATTCCACTCACCCTGCCCGCTTAGCGCCCCTTTGATGCCCTGCGGCGGGAGGTTAGCGCCGTCCAGCGTGTAATCCATCTCTTCTATCTGCCCCACCAGCCGATGCGGATACTGCGCCACATTCATCTGCCCTTTAAGGTTAACGCTAACATTACGCTGATTGCGTGAAATGCGCGTGGCGAGTTCGATGCTGGCATTTTTGCTGGCATCCTGATCAAGGTTGAGATTGAGATTACGGAAGTTATATTCATCGCCACCGGGCTGCTGCCAGATCAGCAGACTGTCGGCGAGGCGCAGTTTAGCAATGTCGAATGACCAACCATTGGTGCGCGTCACCACCGGTTCCGCGTCCGTGGGCGCCACCGGTGCACCACTCGGTTTCTGGGCGGCGCTGTCTGGCGTAACACGAATGACGGCATTTTTAAGCATCACCTGGCTGACGCTTAGCTGATGCGACAGTAGCGGCCAGAGGTTGACATCCAGACGCATATTTTCTGCAGTGACCATCGGCTGGCTGGCGCCAGGTGCGGTCAGGCTCATGCGCCCGGCGAGAATACTGAGTTGCGGCCAGACGTGCCAGCGCAGGCCACCACTGACTTCAAGTTGATAACCACTGCGCTGTTCTACCTGCTGTACCATATAGGTACGAAAGTCGTTGGGATTGACCAGCAACACCAGTGCCGTCATGCCCGCCACGACCACCACTAACAGGATGGCCAGCGTCGTTATCACTCTTCTCATAATCCCTCATCACCGTCATTCTTCATGCTGCAGCGGCGTTGGCTGCGTTCATTTACCCCAGTCACACACTGATGCCAGCTACCGGGGATTCACCCTCTTACCGCTTTGCCGCACGTTGAATCATTTAGGCGAACATCAGTCTTTGTCGATACGACTGGCATCGGCACCCTGCTGACCACGATATTTTGCATCTTCGCGGCGGTTATAAGGGCGTGCCGCAGGGCCAGACAACGGTTCAAAGCTCAATGCGCCAATCAGCATACCCGGACGCAGCGCCAGCGGCAGCTTTCCGGAGTTGTAGAATTCCAGCACAATGCGGCCCTGCCAGCCTGGATCGATACGGTGTGCCGTCACGTGCACCATCAAGCCCAGACGCGCCAGCGAGGAGCGGCCATCCAGCCAACCCACCAGATCATCCGGAATCGTGACCGATTCCAGCGTCACTGCCAGCGCTAACTCACCCGGATGCAGGAAGAACGCTTCCCCTTCCGGCAGCACAATCTCATCGCTCATTACGCGATCCAGTGCGGCGCTGACTTCGTGTTTTGGACCACTCAAATCAATAAATGGCGCAGTGTGACCACTGAAGGTGCGGAACTGATTGCCGAGGCGCACGTCCACGGTTGCGCCATTAATGCGCTCAACCGGTGGGCGCGGATCAATCGCCAGTTTACCGTTGTCGAGCCAGGCTTCAATGTCGCGATCGCATAATCTCATCGCAGAGTCTCCATGCTTTAAGTGTAGCGAAAGGTCGCCACTGTTGTGACAACCTTCACGCGTCACGTCCATCCGGACGCAGTATTTTCAAAGATATTGGTTAATCTTGGCTTTGAGAATATCGATGGCGATGCGGTTCTTCCCGCCACGCGGCACGATAATGTCAGCGTATTGTTTGGAAGGCTCGATAAACTGCAGGAACATTGGACGCACGGTCTTCTGATACTGGCTCATCACCGAATCCATGGAACGACCACGCTCATTCACATCGCGCTTCATGCGACGCATCAGGCAGATATCCAGCGGGGTATCCACGAAGATGGAGAAGTTCATCTCCTGACGCAGACGCGCATCGGTCAGCAGCAGAATGCCCTCAAGGATGATCACTTTTTTCGGCTTAAGATGAATACAGTCACTGGTGCGCGTGTGTTCAACGTAGCTATAAACCGGCAACTCAATATCCTGACCCGCCTTTAACGCGCGCAGATGCTGCAACAGCAGATCGTGGTCCATGGCGCTGGGATGGTCATAGTTGGTTTTCACCCTCTCTTCCATGGTGAGGTGGCTCTGATCTTTGTAGTAGGCATCTTCGGGGATCACACCGATATGCTCGTCACCGACCTGGTCACGGATTTCACGATAGAGCGTGCTGGCAATAAGACTTTTTCCGGATGCGGATGCACCTGCGATGCCAACGATCACGCACTGATGAGACTTGTCAGTCATACTTTTTTAAGACCTGATAACTGGAGCCAATTGAAGCCGAAACCGCAATAGGCCGATTGAGAGGGTTAGTTGGCGGCAATTATAGGTATTTCACCTGTTTGATGCCAGAGAAATGGGCCCGCCGCTTTTCAGAATATCCCCTTTTGCAGCCAGATGCTTAATCGATACACTGTTCTCCTGCCTGAGTGGTGTACCCCCCAGGTTGACTCAATAAAGCCCAAGGAAAAATATGAGTTGGAAAACCCTGACCTATTTTGGTGACAGCATGTTGCTGATCCCGACCGCCGTGATTATCGCGCTGGTGTTGCCGTGGAAAAGCGACAACCGCCAAACTGTCTGGTATTGGCTGCTCGCTTTTGGCCTGGCGGGCCTGCTGGTTAGCCTGTCTAAAATTCTGTTTCTCGGGTTTGGCATTGGCAGCGCCAGATTTAACTTCACCGGATTCAGCGGCCACAGTGCCATGTCAGCAACGCTCTGGCCGGTGATGATGTGGCTGGTTTCGGGCCGCTTCCCCACCTTTTGGCGCGCATTCACCATTGGTATTGGCTATCTGATCCCGATGATGGTCGGCCTGTCTCGCCTCGTGATCCACGCGCACTCCTTCAGTGAAGTGCTCACCGGCCTGATGCTGGGCTTTACGCTGAGCAGTGCATTCCTGTTGACACAGCGCCGCACCGCTCTGAAGGGCTTCAGCCTGGCGCAAGTGTGTGTCGCCCTGCTGGTGCCGCTGGTGTTGATGAGTCATGGCCGCGTTGCCACCACGCAGCAATTTCTTGAACGTTTTTCCGCCCATCTTGCCGGATTGGAAAAACCCTATACGCGCGCCGATCTGTTCCGCGATTAATCATTTTTCTGTCAGGGCCAAAACTTTCATTGAATCAGGGCTAAACTAGATTCTGCGCAGACATCTGATGCAGATGTGCTAGCATGCAAAACAGAGAATGATTGGCGCATTTTTCGACCTGTAACGAATGCGCGCTGCTGGATTCGTGCATGACCCTCGAAATATTGACCTCACAGGATCGACCGCAAAGAAAATGGCTCAATGCTCTATTTTTGGGAGCATTAGCCTTTTTACTGACGCTGTTTTGTCTCGAACTTATCGTTGTAAGCGGACGTATTTCCCCGCTTTGGTACTCCACCGCCCTGATGACGGTGGTGGTTTTTCGCGCCCCCTCAAAACATGTTCCGTTGCTGCTGCTCAGCTGTGTGATTGGCACCTCGCTGGCCAATTTAATCGTCATTGGTCCGGCGCTGAGCAACCTTAAATTTTCCATCCTGAATATGCTGCAGGCGATTCTCGGCGGTTTGATGCTGCGCGCGCTGCTGGATCGCAGAAATCCCCTGAATTCGCTACTCGATTGGGTGCGATTTGCCGTCTGCGCCGGTTTAATAGCGCCACTTATTGGCGGTGTGGTGGCGGTCTGGATGCTGCAGGTGGGCCATCGCGCGTCGTTGCCCTTCTTTTCTACCTGGGTGATCTCCGAAGTGATTGGCGTGCTGGCATTCGGCCCCGTGCTGTTGTTATGGCCCAACAAACCGCTGCGTCACTTAATCACCCCCGGTCGTCAGCTGGAAACGCTGCTGACACTGTTCGTCACCCTGCTCGCCAGCTATTTGTCGCTGCGTTTTCTGCCGTGGCAGTTCACCTTTATTGTGGTGATCCTGTTTTGGTGCGCGGTGCGGCTACCGAAGTTCGAAGCCTTTTTACTGTTCTTTCTCAATGCCAGTTTTATCTCCATTCTGCTGGCATTCAGTTTCGTTAACCTGGCACAGACCGGTCTGTTACTCGGCCAGGTCAGCAACTGGTTACCATTCCTGTTAGTGCTGCTACCCAGTCATGTGATGGCGCTGGTGATGGATGCGTTCCAGCGCGAAAAGCATCATATCAGCGAGAAGGAGACCCGCTTCCGCCATGCGATGGAGTATTCGGCGATTGGCATGGCGTTGGTGTCGCCCAATGGCGGCTGGCAGCAGGTCAATCAATCGCTATGTCACACGCTGGGCTTTCCGGCTGACGAGCTGAAAAAACTCACTTTCCAGCAGATTACCCATCCTGATGATCTCAACAGCGACCTGCAACAGCTGGAGCGTTTGGTGGCGGGTGACATCATGAGCTACACCATGGAGAAGCGCTATTTCCGCAAAGATGGCGAAATTGTCTGGGCGCGCCTCACGGTTTCTATGGTGCGCGATGCTGAAGACCAGCCGCTCTATTTTATTGCGCAGATAGTCGATATTTCTGAACTCAAACAGAGTGAACAAGTGAATCGCCGCCTGATGGAACGCATCACGCTGGCTAACGAGGCGGGCGGTATCGGCGTATGGGAGTGGAACCTGCTGAGCGGTGAGATGCTGTGGGACAAGCGCATGTACGAGCTATTTGCGCTCGGTCCGCATCAGGTGCCCACCTATGACGTGTGGTTGCATCTGATGGAACCAACAGAACGCGAAACGGCCGCGCTGATCGTGCAGCAGGCGATTGAAAGGCGCAGCGCTTTCCATATGGAATACCGTGTCAATCTGCCCAGCGGCTCGCGCTATGTGCGCACCGAGGCTAACCGCATTCTCAGCCAGGATGGTCAAATCGAACGCATGCTCGGCATCTGTCAGGACATTACACCACTGCGCGCGCTCAACGAAGCGCTGTTCCAGGAAAAAGAGCGTATGGCGATCACCCTCGATTCGATTGGCGAAGCGGTGATCAGTACCGACGATGAGATGCGCGTGACCTTTATGAACCCGGTGGCCGAAACGCTGAGCGGCTGGCCTCAGGAAAAAGCGGCGGGAGTGGCGTTAAGCGAGCTGTTAAATATCACGCGTGGTGCTAACGGTCCGCGCGTAGAGAATTTACTGCTGTGTAACTTGCCGGGCATAAAAACCTCACCCGACCTGGAAGAAGAGCTGGTGCTGCACACGCCGGAGGGTGTGCAGGTGGAAATTCACTACAGCATTACCCCTTTGAAAACCCTCACCGGCGCCAGCATCGGTGCGGTGATGGTTATTCAGGATGTCAGTGAATCACGCAAAATGATGAAACGCCTCAGCTACAGTGCTTCACACGATATGCTGACGCGGCTACCGAATCGCCATAGCTTTGAACAGCAACTCAAACGCGTGGTGAACGATGCTGCGGCCAACAACACTCAGCATGTGCTGGTGTTTATCGATCTGGATAAATTCAAAGCGGTGAATGACAACGCAGGTCATGCGGCAGGCGACGCCCTGCTGCGTGAACTGGCGGAGTTGATGCAAAAACACCTGCGCAGCAACGATCTGCTGGCGCGTTTGGGCGGCGATGATTTTGGCGTGTTGCTACCGAACAGTCACGTTGACCAGGCGCGCGAGGTGGTTCAGCGCAATGTCACTTCGGTCAACGAATACACTTTCCTGTGGCACGATCATCCTTATCACGTGGGCGCCAGCGCCGGGATCACGCAGAATAATCAGTACAA
>NZ_DAMDQC010000023.1:0-41212 GCF_032082325.1 Pantoea sp. CTOTU50773
GCGATGGTGGCGGAATTGGTAGACGCGCTAGCTTCAGGTGTTAGTGTTCTTACGGACGTGAGGGTTCAAGTCCCTCCCTTCGCACCACGTTGTCTTACTTTCCTGGCAGTCAATTCCCAATGTTGAATTAAACCAAAAAAATCACGCGCTAAGCGTGTTTTGTCGTTTCTGCCGTTCGAAAACGGCATCAAATAATGTGGAAGTTCACCGTAACGGCCGCAGCGCCCCCGGCCAATGCCAGGCAAGAAGGCAGCAGCAGATAGTGACGCAGACGATGATGGAACAGCATCACTACCGTCAGCAACAGTGCCACAATCATCACCACGCGCCACTGGCTGAAACTCGGCTCCCACAGCGCGAAAATCGGTAAAGCCGCACAGGGCAATAAAACTCCCCAACCGCTGTCTAGCCGCTTACCCATCATCCAGCTCACGCCCCATAAGCCGCAGGCAGCCATCATCGCCATGATCATCGCGCAACCCTCAAATGATAAATATTCGTATTATCATATGACAATATTTCTCATCTTGCAGCGAATTTTTTATCGCGGGATGCGTTGGATGACAGATTTACTGGAAAATGCTAAATTGCCGCCGATAACTATTTCGATAACACGTCAATAACGTGCTCACTATCCGATTTGCGGGAGTATTTCCCACGGGTAGCGCTTTGATATTTCAGGGCTGTAAAGAGTAATAATAATGAAATTACAATCTTATGATGAGTTGAAACACAGCAAATATCGGCTTTCGCTGATGCTCTTTTTGTTTTTAAATGTCGCCGTTTCGCTTTTTTGCCTGTTACCTTTTTTAGGCACAGATAGCCCGGTAAGCTCGCTGCCAGTAGGGATCGTCGCGGCTTTCAGCCTGACATTACTGACCGTTTGTCTGATGATGCCAAAACGGAAATTACCGCTATTAAATCCTGTTGCCATGATATTAGGTGCGCTCTGGGCATGGCACATTAACCACAGGTATCATCAGGTTTTTTATTTTGATGGCAGCTTTTTAATAATCAGCTTGTTAAGCGTATTTTTTGTCAGTGCCATTGCGCTCAGTGATTATTTGATCGCATTTTGTTTACACATTACGCCCCCCGTATTAACCGTATTGTTATTAGATGATGGTCAGCATTTAATGATGATCATTTTTACGATCACGCTGCCGTTGATTGGTTTCTCGCTGCATCATTTAATGCGCCGCCGCTTTGATACTTTTACCCGACGACTGGTTAGCCAGCTATATGAGGAAAAAGAGAGTTTTAGCGATTTGAGTATGCTGGATCCGCTCACTGGTTTGTATAACCGCCGTGGCCTGAAAAATCGCCTCGACACCATCCTGGAAAACCACGCGGGCAGTCATTACGTACTGCTGCTGGATATTGACCACTTCAAAGCCTACAACGACAACTACGGTCATGCGATGGGCGATCAGGCGCTGGCGCGGGTATCGGTTGCCATTCGTGATGCCGTGCGTTCACGCGATGTGGTAACACGGTATGGCGGTGAAGAGTTTCTGGTGCTGATGACCAACGTTAATGCCTCGATTGCGATGAAGCTGGCGGAGCGCATTCGTCAGTACGTAGTGGACCTCGAAATCCCGCATCGCTTTAATGAAAAGGTCTCCACTCATGTCACCATCAGTGCCGGGATCGCGCCTATTTTTGGCGATGAGTTTGACCAGGCGGTGGCAAATGCTGACCGCGCATTATACGTCGCGAAAAATCAGGGGCGTAACACCATACTCGCCTGGGAAGATTTGCCGAGGCTGACGCAAGTCAGTAATGACCTGATGTAACCGGTAGATGAGCGAAGCCATTTATCACGGAGCGGCATCGGATCCTGATAAGTGGCGCCATCCCCCTTCTTCGCTTGATGACATCTTGTTCGCATTGACAGTAACGATTATCATTTGTCTCACGATTCCCGTTATCACTCAGGACCGGCATGACCATCATTACGCGTCAGGATCATCGCTTTAGCGACCATCCTCTGATCTTTATGCAGAGCGACCGCAGCTTAGCGAGCGCACTGGAAGATCTGATGCGTGAGCAACGAAGCTACATGCTGGATAACGTCAAACTCGGCCAGGCCGCTCCCGCAGGGACCTTGACGCTGGCCGAGTGGTCCACTCCGCTGCACTATCGTCGCCTGACACAGCGCTATAGCGATTATCTCTATCGCAATCACCCTGATGTGCAACAGGAAGCCAAACCGCTGCAGTCACTTTGGGCACAATGGTATTTTGGCTTGCTGTTGCCCCCGCTGATGCTGATGTTGCTGCAGGAGCCGCGGGCATTGAAGTGCGCACCCCATCTGATTCATGTGGAATTTCATAAAAACGGCCATCCCTGTGCTTTCTGGATTGATGTGCAAGAAGATGAAGAGGCGCGTTACCTGAGTGCACAGCAGCGCATTGACCGCCTGATTCAGCAATGCCTGATCCCGGCTGTCAACGGCATGACGCAGCACGGTGATATCAACGCCAAACTCATCTGGAACAACATGGGTTATTCGTTTTACTGGTTCCTCGGTGAACTGAAAGGCCAGTTATCCGCGCCCGTCATCACTCAGCTGGAACAGGCATTGTTCTTCACCCAGACGCTGCTGGATGGCAGCGACAATCCGCTTTATCGCACCATGATCCCGCGTCATGGCGAGATGGAACGTCGCAGTTGCTGCCAGCGCTATCGCATTCCGGACGTGGAACGCTGTGGTAACTGCACGTTAAAAGTGGTTTAACCTGCGCGCATTCTGTTACAGATTCTCTTTTTATCCCGTTTACACTTTTCCCCCCTTATGGCAGCTTTTAGGCTCTGTTTTTACCGGAGAAAAAAATGAGCCTGGAGTCGGTACGGCACTTCTTTGCCGAACATGCACCGGATATCGACATCATCGAGATGCCGGAAAGCACCGCCACGGTAGAACTGGCCGCACGCGTCCATGGCGTGATGCCGGGGCAAATCGCCAAAACCCTGTCGTTGAAAGTGAAGGATGCCATTGTGCTGATCGTCACGCGCGGTGATGCCCGCCTCGACAACCGCAAGCTGAAAGCCGCACTCGGCGCTAAGGCCCGCATGTTGAGTGTCGATGAGGTGGTGAACTGGACCGGACACCCGGTAGGCGGCGTCTGCCCCTTTGGACTGGAAAATCCGCTGACCGTTTATTGTGATGTGACCCTGCGCGGTTTTGATGAAGTGCTGCCCGCGGCAGGTTCGATTCACAGTGCAGTGCGCATTTCGCCGCAGCGCATGGCTGAGCTGACTGCGGCGAAATGGGTCGACGTCTGCGAGGCGCTTTAACGCTGTTCGCGCGCCACGGCACCGGATATTTCAATACCCCGCGTCTCTCGCCCGAAGGCGACAAACACGCAAATCAGCACCGCCACCGTACCGGCAACGATTGCCATCCCCAGGCCGTAGTTGCCGCCGTGAGCCTCGGCAATGCGTGACTGCAAGGTCGCATTGACCGAGGCAATCAGATTACCCAACTGATAAACAAAGCCCGGCAGTACCGCACGTGCATTCGCAGGCACCAGTTCGGTAAGATAGGTCGGCACCACGCCCCACGCGCCCTGCACCATAAACTGCATCAGGAACGCGCCGATGCCAATCATCCAGGATCCGCTGGAGAACGCCCACAGCGGCAACACCGGCAGCGCAAGGAAGGAGGCAAGGATAATCGCTTTCTTACGGCCAATGCGTTCTGACAACGCACCAAAGGTAATCCCGCCCAGCATCGCCGCAATGTTGTAGCTGATGGCGATGATGCTCACGGTGTGCGGATCAAACTGATGCTGCACTTTCAGGAAAGTCGGATAGAGATCCTGGGTGCCATGGCTAAAGAAGTTAAAGCACGCCATCAGCAGCACCATGTAGATGCAGATTTTCCAGTGCTGACGAATAATCGGCAGCAGCGCCGTGCTCTCTTTACGCTCGCGTGCAGCCAGCCAGACCGGGGATTCCGGCACTTTAAAATAGATAAATGGCAGCAGCAGAATCGGCAATGCGCCAATCAGGAACATGCCGCGCCAGCCTACCGACTCGAAAAACAGCCCAAAAATGATCGAGGCCAGCAAGTAGCCACAAGGGTAGCCCGCCTGGAAGATGCCGGACATCAGCCCACGCGAGCGATCCGGAATGGTTTCCATTGCCAGTGACGATGCCACGCCCCAGATGCCGCCCATCGCCACGCCGTAAATCACGCGGAAGGCGAGGAAGGCGGTGAAGTTCGGTGACCATGCAGAGAGCAGCTCAAACAGTGAGAACATCACGATATTGAGCATCAGAATCGGGCGGCGGCCATACTTCTCAGCCAGACGGCCAAAAATCAGCGCGCCAATTGGTCGAACCGCCAGCGTGAGCATAATGGCAACAGAAACATCGGAGACGCTGGTGTTGAAATACTGGGCAAGATCGCTGAGTACAAACACCAGGATAAAGAAGTCGAACGCATCCAGCGTCCAGCTGGCGAAACTGGCAAACGCCACGTTTCGCTGGGTCGCAGTCCAGTTGAACATAGGGGTATCCTGTCTGATTAGCTTCCGGTTCATTGACCAGAATTTATTGGAACGTTATCCGGCGAATGATTTCGCTGGTTATTATTGTGTTAACTATTTGTATATAGCATGTCAGAAAGGGGGGCTGCGGCGGGGAATTGTCAGGGAGTGATTCGCGGTGTAAGGAAGCGTGTCATCGAGTGAAACATTGCACCGCCGTACAGCAGTGCCATCTGAAAGGGCAAATTCCTGGCGGTATGGCAGGAAGACGGGTGCGGCTCAGTGTGCCGCACCCATCTATGGGCATTCAGCGCTGCAGTTGATTAAACGCCTTCTCAATCATCTCCAGCAGCAACGGATTGTTGACGTTCTGCATCACGTGCACCAATGCCCCGGTCTGCTCCGGCACGCCAATGTCCAGGCGCAGTGGCGACCGATACCGCCAGCTCTTGCCGCGCGTTGCGCCAGCGCGTAACTCAATATCGACAAAGTAATCCACCCCATCCGCCACGCGCTGATTCAATAGCCAGGCAATCACCAGCGCATCGGGGATCCAGCAGCCTGGCAGATGGCGGGTGCGAATCGAGTAATCAATCCACGGGCGCAACGTTTCACGGACAAATTGCGGTAACGGATGATCGTTGGTCGTCAGACGATTAAGATCCTGATGGGTCATCAATGTTTGTGTCGTGGCGTCCATCGGCACCAGCGTGATGGCTGCACCGCTGTGCAGCACCTGATGCGCCGCTTCGGGATCCAGACCAAAGTTGGTGTCTTTGATGTAATCATCTAAAGCGAACACACCGCCCATAATCACAATTTCTGCCACGGATTCAGCCATCTGTGGATAACGCTGCAACGCCTGCGCCACGTTAGTCAGCGGACCGATCGCCACCAGAGTAAATTCGCCGGGATTATCGCAAATCAGCTGGCCCATCACACCTGCGGCATCATTGCCATCTGCCGCGAGCAACTGCGGCTTACGCACGCCCCGCCACAGTTCAGCGAGGTTCGCATCCTTGACGCCATCGAGGCGTGCGCGCCAGGGGGCGGGGTCTTCGCGGAGTGCCTGCAACGCGCCCTGCACTACGGGAATATTCAGCCCTAATCGCTGGAGTAAATCTTTGGCAACCTGCGCCCCTACCGCACTCGGCGTATTGCCAGTGACGGTGGTGATCAGTTCAACCGACAGCGAAGGTGATGCCAACGCCAGTGCCAGCGCCAGGCCGTCATCGGTGTTCGCCCCTGCAATTCCATTTCCCGGATCACAATCAATAATCAGTCTTTTCATAATGTTATAGGTTTATTTTTTTTGAGTAAGCAGGCAGCCACAGGACTCACCGATTTCAAGATAGTGAGGGAACTCTGCCAGTTGGGCTTCGCCATCCCCATTTTTCAGCATGGCGATAGCGCTGCGTGCCATTTCCCGCAGCGGTTGACGTACGGTCGTCAATGTCGGGACATGGAACGCGGATTGATCGGTGCCGTTAAAGCACACCAGGGCGACATCCTGCGGCACGCGCAAACCGTGTTCAGAGAGCGCACGGATACAGCCAATCGCCTGGCCCTCATTGCTGGTAAACAGCGCGCGCGGCACCTGTCCGCTGGCAATCATACGTTTTGTAGCGTCATAGCCGCCTTGTCGCGAGTAGCTGGCAGGGAAAATCAGGGCTTCATCTGCCTGCAGGCCTTTCTCTGCCATGGCATCGCGCCAGCCCTGAATACGATCCTGGGCATTCAACATCTCCAGCGGACCGCTGATCATGCCAACCTGTTGATAACCGTGGCTGAGCAGATGTTCAGTCACCTGACGCGAGGCCTCGCGCTCATTGACCCGCAACATGCTCACGCCAGGACGGGGGGCAACGCGATCCAGCATCACCAGCGGTGTGCCACTGGCCTGAATCACATCAATGTATGGGTGGCGATCGACACTGGTATAAAACAGGCCATCCACCTGACGATTCAGCAAGCCCTGAATCAGTTCCAGCTCACGCTTGCGATCATCTCCGGCATCCCCCAGCAGCATCACGTGGCCGTGATCCAGCGACTCCTGCAGCAGCATATGCGCCATCGAAGCCACGAAGGGGTTGCTGATATTCGGCACCACCAGGCCAAAGGTTTTGGTGCTGCCGGATGCCAATGCTCGCGCCACCGCATTCGGTCGATAGCCCGTCTGTTTAATTGCTTCCAGCACGCGCAGCCGCGTGGCTTCCGCCACCGGGCGCGGTCCGTTGTTAATCACGTAGCTCACCACTGCCACTGAGGTGCCGGCGGCTTTCGCCACATCGCTACGTGTTACATTTCCGCCTGGGGATTTCGCCAATGCTCTTGCCTCTGCATGAATGCCATTGGCCGGAATAACCGGCCAATGGCACTGTTTCACTTACAGCGTGTTGCGCGTCAGATCGCATCTTCCGGTAGATTCAGATCGCGCCCACGCGTTTCCGGTGCCACCAACGTGGTCAGAAAACCGATGGTCGCCATCGCCGAGAAGTACACGGCAATCGCCCACCAGTGTCCGGTGAACGATAACAGCGCCGCAGCCACCAAAGGTGCTGTCCCTCCAGAAAGGATAGACCCCAGCTCTTTTGCCACCGCCATCTTGGTGTAACGGTGTTTGACACCAAACATTTCCACACCCCACGCGGCCTGCACCCCAAAAATACCGAGCGAGGCCAGCGCCATGCCTACGACCATCACCGGGATCACAATCGCCGGGTCCCGGCTGTCCATCAGGCTGAATGCCGGCCAGGCGTAAATCATCAGCAGCAGACAGAAACCACGATAGGTGATACGGCGGCCAAAGCGGTCAGACATCCAACCGGCAAACGGAATAATCAGGAAACCCAGCAGCGAGGCAATAAACACCGCCGTCGTTGGCACCGACTTATCGAGCATTAGCACTTTCGCGACATAACCGACGATAAAGCCCTGCGCCAGATAAGAAGGACCGTTTTCGCCGATACGTAAGCCGACCATCGTCCAGAACGCACGGCTGCGCTGCCAGAAACTGCGGGTATCAATCTCGGCGGCGGCATGCTGCAATGTGGCGCTACGCTCTGCCTGCAGTTGCGCCTGCTGGCGCTCAAACACCGGGGTTTCACGCAGATGGCGACGCAGCCACAACGCGACCACGGCAATCAGCACGCTGCTGAGGAACGGAATACGCCAGCCCCAATCCAGCAGGGTTTGTTTATCCATCTGAATCACCGCCAGCCATACCAGCGAAGCGATCAGCGTGCCACTATTCGAGCCGAGGGCAATCACGGAAGAGACCAGACCGCGACGCGCAACCGGGGCATATTCGCCCAGCATCACGGTGCCACCAGACAGTTCCGCACCGGCGCCCAACCCTTGGGTAAAGCGCAACAGCACCAGACAAGCGGGTGCCCAGACGCCGATCGTGGCGTAAGAAGGGATGAGACCAATCAAGGTTGTCGATGCGCCCATCAGGATGATGGTGGCGATCATCACGGTCTTGCGACCTTTGCGGTCACCGATCCAGCCAAACAGCAGCGCACCAATTGGACGTGCAATAAACCCGACGGACCAGGTGGCAAAACTGGAGAGCAGCGCCATAGCGGGTGTGGCATTGGGGAAAAACACATCGCCAAAGATGATGCCTGCTGCCAGGCCATAGAGTGCGAAATCCGCATACTCCATTGCCGTGCCGAGCCAGCAAGAGAAGGTGGCGCGCCAGAAATCTTTGCGGCCAGAAGAGGTTTCCAGCCGCATGTCAGCAGCTGAAGAGGTGCTCAGTGAAGTTTGTTGCGAAACGGACTGATGTACCGTCATGACCTTTTCCCTGAAATAGGTGAAAACAGCAAACGCCCTTCCGTGGGACGGTTCCCTTGCAACAAGCGGAACTCCCCGGTGAAGACGTTCAGTAGGCAAACCTGGATGAAAGTCAAAAGAACTCCCTGGTGTTGGAATTCACTCATTCGCCTGTTCTCGTCGATGTTTTTTTCATCGATCGCATTAATAAGGCAAATGTAACCACGTCATCTCAAGGCCAACTTTGTCTCTGGCACCGTGAGTTATCACTGTGGACACAGTCTATCTACGCGCGTAGATAAATCAAGTGATAAAAGTGAAAATAATTAATTTATCTTCACTATAGCTCGGGATTAGAAAGCAAAAATGGCGTTAATTCATAACATTACAGCTCATTCAAACCAACAGCAGCGCATTAACCTCAATGCAATTAACGAGCGTTGCTTATCATTAGCTGAGTTGTGGCTGATCCTTCATCGCGCTTTTTTTCGCACAAATCAGTTAAGCTTTAATGACAATTGCGAATTAATCTTAAAACCCTTTCGCCAGTGCGGTTCAGCTATCACCTGCATTACACTGGGTAAAAATCACACAGGGCGCCTATGACCATCATCCTCATGCGACACGGTAAACCTGACCATCCGGTCAGCGGGCGCTTTACTGCGCGAGCGCTGGCCGACTGGTGTGAAGGCTATGACCTGGCCGACATTTGCGACTCGCCGCCGCCGCGCAGTATGGCCATCGCTCGAATGGCCCGCGTGATCGCCTCCAGCCCGCTACCCCGCGCGCGTTCATCGCTCACGCGTCTCGGCCTGCAACCGCATGAGGTGGATGAGGTTTTCAGTGAAGTGGCCATGCCGCTGCTGCCGTTCGAACGCCTGCACCTGCCGCTGACTGTTTGGCTCGCTCTTTTGCGCCTGTTATGGTTATGCGGTTACGCCGGGCATGTGGAATCGTTGACTCATGCCCGAGCACGGGCGCGTCAGGCGGCAGCTAAGTTGGTCACGCTATCAAAACCGGGAACGGTGTTACTGGTGGGGCACGGCATCATGAACAAAATGATCGCCCGGGAATTGCGTAAACGCGGCTGGCAGGCGGAAAAACATGCCAGCAGCCGCCACTGGAGCAGCGCGATTTACCACCGCCCGTTTATTTAACCCTGTTACGTCCAATCAAACGTCGCGATCAGGTGCCTGACGAACGTTGCCACAAGGAGATCCCCCGCAGTCAGTTCAACTGGAAGTAACTCAGCACCTCACAGCCTTTTCCGACGTTCGGGGTCGCTATCACTTTCATTTGCAGCAAATCAATCACGCTTAATGATCCATCGCCTTCATTGGCAATCAACAGCGTTCGATTATCAGCACTAAAACAGCCATCCATCGGTTTGTTGCCGACCGGAACATCCCCCAACGGATTGAGTAAATCATCAAACAGTGTGATGAGCGGCTCCTGATCGCCAATTGCTACCAATCGCTCACCGTTGGCGCTAAAACGTACCACCTGGCAGGGCTGTTGATGGGCCGTGAGTTTAATGCGCTGGCGAATACGATGGCTTTGGCGATCGACCACATACAGTAACGGCGCGTCGGCCGCGCTAGCGACCAGATAAGGATGCTTCGGCGAGGCCGCGATACCGGAGATCGGCCCCGGCAGCAGAATGTTGTCAATGATGCGCCCTTCTGCCTCGCACAGATCCACCACCGTGATGCTGGCGTCTTCTTCGTTCTCTGTGAACAATTTACGCCCGCTGGGTGAGAGCGTCAGACGATGCGCATTGTGCGATGGCAGCTTAATCATTTTTTCCAACCTATCGGTAACGGGATCGATGACTGCCACGGCCGCACTGTTTTCACAGCAGAGGTAGACTTTGCCATCGCGGCCCAATTGGCCACTGTGGGGCGACTGCAACGGAGATAAGTCGATAAAACCGCTGATCTGGCGTTTGCGTAGATCGATCACCGCCACTTTGTGACCGGGGTGGGGATTGTCTCCATGAATGCCATCACCATAGATCGGCACATAGGCTTTATCTTGCTCAGGCAACATCAGTAGCTCATGCGGACGCGGCGGAAACGCATTCAGCTCCTGTTGCACGGCAAAGGTGTCGGGATCGAGAAACAGAACCCGATTCCCCTGCTTATCGACCGCCAGTAATCCACGGTTGTGTGGCTGCATAGTGCCTCCTTTGTGTTAACCACCTCGTCTAAGCGTAGTTAACCTGCATCAGGAAGGGGCAAATCCCTGCCAGGCCAGCGAAAAATGTAGCCGCTTTAAACCATTTGAATGCGGGGATTTTTTATCTAAGCCGCAGCCAGCGCCAAGGCCAAGTTATTTTATTAGGAATAGTCCTAATGATGATTAATTATAAAATCAGTCGGCCATTCAATTATTTCCGGGAAATTTTACCCTTAACGGATCCTTCATTTTCCGTTTTATCTGAAAGAAAAAAAAAGTCATAGCCTCTAAGGCCAGAATGCTTTATTAAGCTGATGTGAGTACTTTTTACACACAGCCGTGAGGAAACATAAGAGCGCATAAGCTGCCAGCATCAGGGAATCCTTGCCACCATAATCACAATAATCAGGTGCACCATGAATAAAAAACGTCTCCAGCCAGCGCTCGCGCTCTGGCAGAACTGGAAAAGAATCGCTTTTACCAGCCAGACATTACTGCAGAAAAAACAGCATACTGCGCTCTGCGCGCCGGAGTACGATCCTCGCGAAGAGGACAATATCGTGTTGTTTTCTGGCGAAAAGTCGCTGCCAGAAATACCGAAAAAAGTGTGGATGTATTGGGATAATGAATATTTACCGAAATCCATGATGTTAAATATTCAAAAGCTGCGCAAAGATAATCCTGATCACGATATCTATTTGCTCAATCGATTAACGGTAAAAGAAGTTTTACCTGATTTTATTTTCACCTCAACATTATTAAGCGAACAGCAAAAAAGCGAAGTCATTCGTCTGGAACTGCTGTTGCGCTACGGCGGTATTGCCATTGATTGCAGCACGCTGTTATTTGAAGATCTCTCATGGGTACATCGTGCTCATCAAGAGCGCTGCATGGATGTGATTGGTTATTATCGTGAAAACTCCACCGTCAATTATCTGGCGCCAGTGATTGAAAACTGGTTTCTGGCGGCGGCTCCGAATAACCCGTTTATTCGTGAATGGCAGAAGCAATACGCACCCATCAAACATCTGGGTGAGCAGAATTATTTCAACGAGCTCAACAAGCGCGATGACTTTTCACTCCTGACCCAGAAAATTGATCAACCTCAGCAGCAGTTGGGTTCACTGGCACAACAGGCGGCGATGCGGGAATATCGTCGGGTGAATCTCTATCTGCGCAAGTGTGAAGCCAACGCTTACTATTATCAGCGTTTGAGCGGCTGGAAAAGCGAGGCGTTTGCACATGCCATCCTGTTCAACCAGCGTCCTATGACACCACCACCGGTGATTAAGCTCAGCGGTAACGAACAGATGCACCTCGACTTCAACCTGCGTTTAGGCAATTACAACCGCAGCAGCCTGCTGGGTGAGATGATGCAGCCGCATGCGGCGATGGCGTTGGCTTCACCCATCAACAAAGCGCGCGCGTAGCCAGTGGATAAAGGTGGTCACCGCCCGTGGCACCTGTGCCGCATACGGGCGTACCACCCACAGCCGATCGGCAAAAGCATCCACGGTTTGCCACTGCGGCAGAACCTGTTGCAACGTGCCTGCTGCCAGCGCCGCCGCGGCGCTGAAATCGGGCAGCATGGCAATGCCCAGCCCTTGCAACGCGGCATCGCGGATTGATTCGCTGTTATTGGTGGCAAAATTACCCTGAATTTTCACCTGCACGGATTCACTGCCGCCACTCACCGGGCGGAAACGCCATTGTGGCGATTCCAGACCACGCGGGTAGTAGAGGCAGTTATGTTGCTGCAACGATTCTGGCACCTGAGGCACACCGTTTTGCGCCAGATAAGCCGGCGAGGCCACTAACAGCGCGCGCGTCTCACACAGCGGCAACGCCACATGGGTTTCGGGCAATGTCTGGCTGTGGCGGATGGCGAGATCAAATCCTTCACTGCCTAACGACACTAAGCGATCGGTAACATCCAACTGCAGCCGCACCTGCGGATACTCTCGCAAAAAATCACCGATAATCGGCACCAGCTGCTGACGTGCAAATGCCACCGGCGCGCTGACACGCACCAGGCCGCGAACTGGCCCGGCTTCATCACGTACGCTGAAAAAGCTTTGAGCGATGCGCGCGAAAGGATCGCGCAACTCATCCACCAGCTTCTCGCCCGCCGAGGTCAGACGCACGCTGCGCGTGGTGCGCTGCACCAGTGACACCCCCGCCATCTCTTCCAACTCTTTAATCTTTTGGCTCATGGCCGCTTTGCTGACATCTAATCGTTCAGCTGCACGAGTAAAACTGCCCAGTTCAGCCAGCACCGTTAGCCAGTGCAAATGCACCCAGAGCGCATCAGTTTTGATTTCTTTCATATGGATTGTTCAAAATAATAAATAATCATTTCAACCAGCGCGCTTTTTCTTTCCTGCAGCAAGCGGCAGCATAAAGCCACATCCTACTCTTATCTTGTGAGCAAAAACGAGGGTTTATTTATGCCGTTACTGACTTTTGATGTGATTCAGGGCCGTTCTGAATCAGAAATTCGTACCTTGCTGGACGCCGCGCACCGCGCGGTATTAACCGCGTTCAAAGTACCCGCGCGGGATCGCTATCAGATTGTTCATGAGAATAAACGCTATCAAATGGTGTTTCAGGATACTGGGCTGGGTTTCGAGCGGACCGATAACCTGGTGATGGTGCGCGTGTACACCAGCCCAAGAAGCGAAGAACAGAAAACGCTCTTCATGGCAGAGTTAGCGCGCGAGTTGCAGGAAAATTGTGGCGTGCAGGGCAACGATCTGATGATCAGTTTTATCACTAACAGCAAAGGCGACTGGAGCTTTGCCGACGGCGAAGCGCAGTATCTGACTGGTAAGCTCTAATCCCTCCTCGCCCCTCGCTGGCAGCGACGCGCGCGTTGCTGCCAGGTCAAACCATAGTCAATATAAACCTGCCTTAAACGGATCGGAACCCGCCGCACAATTCTGTGTGGTTATGTTGCAGCACTGTGACAGCCCATATAAATTGACGCATAACCCCCAAAGAGGGCCGAGGGCGCAGGGATGGCGTCACTAATTTATGTGAGGATCAAACCTTGTCCGAGTTGGTTTCGGTTGTACTCTTTTTAGCGGCAATCGCCGTTTACTCCTGTAAAGCCGGGCGAAATAAATTTTGGTTTATCCTGATCTTAGTGCTGCTCACGCTGTTTATCGTGCTCAATGCCACGCTGTTTGCCAGCAACTATTTTACCGGCGATGGCATCACCGATGCGGTGCTGTATACCCTGACCAACAGCCTGACAGGTGCCGGCGTCAGTAAATATGTGGTGCCCGCCATTGGATTAATCATTGGCCTGTTTTTGCTGTTTTGCCTACTTTCCTGGCTGCTACGCCGCCGTAGACGGCCGCATCATTTAGGCTGGAGTTTACTGGCTATCGCCTGCGCGGCAGGTTCGGTGCAAACCACACCTGCTTTTCGTCAGGTGAAAGATCTTATTGCCTCGCACTCACGTCTGGCCGACTCTGATTTCGATAACTATTATAAGACGCCCAATAAAACCATTCCCGAACCCAAACTTAACCTGGTGTACATCTACGGTGAGAGCCTTGAACGCACCTATTTTGATCAAGATGCTTTCCCCGGACTCGCGCCGGAACTGAGTCGCGAAAAAGACCAGAGCATCGATTTCAGTGAAACCGAACAGTTGCCAGGCACCGATTACACCATCGCGGGGATGGTGGCTTCGCAATGCGGTATTCCCCTGTTTGCGCCTTTTGATGGCAACGCCTCGGCCTCGCTTTCCAGCTTCTACCCACAGAATATTTGCCTCGGCGATATCCTGAAGAACTCCGGTTATGAAAACTGGTTTATTCAGGGCGCGGATTTACGCTTTGCGGGCAAGGACACCTTCCTGCTGTCACACGGCTTTTCGCCCGCACATATGTATGGTTCAGAAGAGTTAAAGAGCCGGGTTGCCGATCCTGGCTACCGCAACAACTGGGGTTTTTACGATGACACGGTGATGGACGAAGTGTTTGAGAAGTATGAAGAACTTTCACGTCAGCAAAAGCGTTTTGCCTTATTTACCCTGACGGTGGACACCCATCATCCTGACGGCTTTATCTCGCGCAGCTGTCAGCGTAAAAGTTACAGCTACGATGGAAAACCCAATCAATCCTTCAGCGCTGTGGCATGCTCACAAGAGCATGTCGCGCGTTTGATTGCGCGTATCAAAGCGTCGCCATGGTTTAAAAACACCATCATCGTGGTCAGTTCGGATCATCTGGCCATGAATAACACTGCGCATCAGTATCTGATTAAGCAGCCGCGCCGCGATCTGTTTATGGTGATTCGTGGTGACGAGCCACAGGCGGAAGTGCTGGATGGCAAACGCAGCACCCTGGATAACGGTGCGACGGTGCTGGATATTCTGGGTGGTGATAAGGCAATTGGACTCGGCCGCAGCGGCCTCTCTTCAACATCTTTATCGGCTCAGTTTGAAGACATGGCGCAGAAGGTGACGGCATGGAAAGCCGATATCATTCAGCTGTGGAAATTCCCCAGTAAGATGGATGTCTTCACCATCGATCAGCCCAAAAACACCTTCAGCTTCTCGGGATCAACCTTCAAATTGCCGATTCTGTTCCGCGTCGGGCAGGATCGCGTCGAGCCACTGCCAGAAGGCGAATATTCTGCTCCACTGCGCTACCAGCTCGCGGACTTTACCGCCTCGGATAAATTCGTCTGGGTCGATCGCTGCTTCAAGATGGGCCGCTTATGGCAGCCTGATTTGGCCCTCTCTACCGATCTCTGTGTCGCCATGGGCCAGATGGGCGCAAAACCGACGGTAACGCGCATCGATAAACCGCAGTGGAAGGGCAAAGCGCAATTCCCGAAAGTCGAGGTGAGTGCCGCGACTTATCAACTTAACGAGCAGCAGATTCGCGTGGAAGATAATGCGATTCGCTATAACGCCGACAGCTTCCTGCTGACCGTGCCTGGCGCCCCCACTGGCGTGAAAGGTTTCACCGGGATTTCACGGCCCGAGAGCTGGGGAAGATGGTCGAATGCCAATCTGGCACCGGAAGTGAACATCGAATATGTCGATCCGTTGCCCGCCCGTTTTGATCTGGTGATCACCGCACGCGCCTATGGCCCTAATGCGCATCGGCCCATCCCGGTGCGCGTCGGTGATGAGGAGCAGAGACTGAATCTCGGTGATGAATTCTCTACCACCACGCTGCACTTCAGTAACCCCAACGGCAGCCACAATTTGGTTATCGCACCGCCGGAGCCCCAGCCCTCCAACGATGGCAACATCACGGGCCAGGACCCGCGTAAATTGGGTATCGGTATGGTAGAGATAAAAATAATTCCACAGCCGTAACGCGAACTATTTCTTTCACAAACCAAGGCCTGCCTGTGCGCAGGCCTTTTTATTAGCCATTCACGTTACTCATTGTAAGCATTGATTTTTTCCGAGGTAGCGCGCAAAATCCATATTGTCACATTGAGAAACTATCACCCTCTGGATACGCTTGCTTCTTCATGGAACGACACCAGAGGAAATAAGGATGATATTGACAATGCTTAACACTCATAAAGCCTATAAAGCCTTGCAGGACGCGGGCGTTGCGGACAAGCAGGCCGAAGTCATGGTGGATATTTTTGCTGACATGCAGCAAGAAAATGCCTTAACCAAATTCGACTTGTCGCAAGCAACGGAAATCTTAGTACGAGAACAAAGAGCGACTAATCAGCGCATTGATTCTCTTGAAGGGCGTGTTGACAAGTTCGAAACGGAGGTCAATCAGCGATTTGACAAAATCGATGCAAGGTTTGACAAAATCGATGTGAAATTTGAAAAGATCGATGAAAGATTCGACAAAATCGATGTGAAATTTCAAAAGATCGATGAAAGATTCGACAAAATCGATATGAAATTTGAAAAGATCGATGAAAGATTTGAAAAGATCGATGCAAAATTTGAAAAAATAGATGAAAAGTTTGAAATGATCGACCAGCGGTTTGAGAAAATCGATGAAAAACTCAGCCAGCACGATGCTAAATTTAACGAATTAGATCAACGCATGCAGATTGGTTTTACCGAGCTAAAACAAGACAATGTCTGGATGAGACGCATAATGTTCACTATCGCCACCACAATGATCGCGTTTACCACCAAATATCTGTTAAGCAACTGAGCCGGGTATCCCGCCCGGCTGTCAACATGCTATTAACACTGCGCCTGCAACTTTGCGCGCTGCGTTCCATCCTCATTGAAATTGTCTGCTGCCAGCCAGCGCTCAAAGGCCTGTTTCAACTGCGGCCACTCTCCATCAATAATGGAGAACCAGCAGGTGTCACGGCTGCGGCCTTTGTACACGATTGCCTGACGAAAAGTGCCTTCAAATTGGAAACCTAACCGCAATGCTGCCTGGCGTGAGGGCTGGTTGCAGCTATCGCACTTCCATTCGTAGCGACGATAACCCAATTGCTCCAGTGCGTAGCGCATCAACAAATAGTGCGCTTCCGTTGCCATACGGGTTTGCTTGAGCAGCGGCGAAAAAGCCACATGCCCGATTTCGATTGAACCGTGCGTGGTATCGATGCGCATCAGCGCCAACGTTCCGACGGCACGCTGAGTCTGCAGGTCAATCACCGCGAAATGCATCGGATCGCGACCCTGCTCGATCTTGCTGGCATAGGCCAGATAAGCATCCTCATCGGTGAAAGGCTCAGCAAACATATAGGTCCAGTCACGCCCGTCGCTGGCCTGCGCATAGGCAGCATAGAGTTCGCGGCCATGGCGTTCAGCACTGAGTGGTTCCAGTCGGCAGTAGTGGCCGGTAAAGGTCTCATAAGCGGGCCAACTGCGCGATTGCCACTCTGGCAAAGGTGCGCCTACCGGTTGTCCGTACTGGTTAGTGTGTTGCGTCATCGCTCTATTCCTTTGTCAGAGAATACCTGTTGCACAGCGTGCCAGTTCGCTGGCATGTTAAAAAGCACCACATTCAGTGAAATTTATGGATCCACGAAGAATCATAATGAATGAGAGTGAATTGCACAGCCTGCTACTGGCACCGTTACTTCCCGAGGGCGCACTTACGCTACAGCAGCAGCTGTTACAACGCATTAAACAAGCCATTCTGACAGGCGCACTCTCCGCAGGAACGCCTTTGCCCTCAACACGTCAACTGGCTGCCGACCTTAAGGTGTCACGCAATACCGTAACCGGCGTCTGGGCACAGCTTCAGGCCGAAGGCTTTTTGATTAGCGATCGTCAGGGCAGCCGCATCAGTCCTTTCGCGCAACCGCCATCCTCCCCTAATCACGACGTCAGCGCCAGTGACCTTCTGTTACCGCCAAGAGTGGCGCAGCTTCGCTCCAACCACCGCCCCCTAAGCCAGGAGATGGCGCTGCGGCCCGGTGTTCCCGCGCTGGCACACTTCCCGCTGGCCCAGTGGCGACGAACGCTTAATCGCGTGATGCAGCATCAGCCACAGCAGCTCCTCGGCTACGGTGATCCGCTCGGCGAGCCTGCTCTGCGTGCCGCACTGGCCCAACATCTGGCACTGGCGCGCGGCGTCCGCTGCACACCGGAGCAAATCGTCATTACCGAAGGCGCGCAGCAGGCGCTGACGTTGTGCGTGTCTCTTCTAAGCCAGCGCGGCGACATAGGTTGGGTGGAAGAGCCGGGCTATCGCGGAGCAAAAGCCGCCATGCGCCTTGGGGATATGCGCGTTGAGCCTATTCAGGTGGATGCACAAGGCCTGGCTCCGCAAACCCGTGACTGGCAACAGCGCCCGCCGCGGCTGATCTACAACACCCCAACTCATCAATATCCTACAGGCGCGGTGATGAGCGCGCCTCGTCGTATGGCTCTTCTCGCCACAGCGCGCCAACATCAGTCATGGATTATAGAAGACGACTACGACAGTGATTTCCGTTACAGCGGCGAACCGATCGCTGCGATGCAAGGCATGATGCAGCCATCATCGGTGATTTATGTGGGATCGTTCAGTAAAACGCTGTTTCCGGCACTTCGCATTGGATTTATGGTGCTGCCGCCCCAGCTATTGGCCCTGTTACGTCCGGCCTTGCATGAGTTACTGCGCGGGGGAAATCGCCCCGAACAGCAAGCGCTGGCCCAGTTTATTCACAGCGGGGACTACAGCCGTCATCTGAGCAAAATGCGTCGCCTCTATCGGCAGCGTCAAACCAGCTTGCGCGAAGCACTGTTGCTAACCCTGGGGACGCAGACGTCGTTGCTGGGCGGCGAGTGCGGCATGCATCTGGTATTGCGCCTGGCTGATACACAACAAGATGCAGAAGTGGTGGAGAGGCTGATGGCCAGCGGCTATGCGCCCGGTGCACTGTCGGGGTTTTATCTGGGAGAGGAAAAGCAACAAGGGTTGGTGCTCGGGTATGGCAACAGCAGTACCAGTCAAATCATTGCCGGCGTCGCGCGCATCGCGCAATGTCTGGACGTGAAGTAGCGGCGGCCTGATAGCCGCCGCGACAAAGGATTAACCTTTGAAGAAGATGTCGCCAGATTTACCCATCACAATCTTGCCGCTGTCGTCGGTGATCAGGATGTAGTTGGCATTGATATAAGCCCAGTGTGTACCAGGCTGCGGTGCTGGCAGGTGGCGTGGCTGCCACTCCACAATGGTGTACTGCTTTTTACGATACTCATCGGGTACCACATCACCGACTTTGTACTCTTTGTAGTCGATAATGATGGTATTCAGATCGTAATTATTTTGCCCGGCAGGGGCATCTTGCATCCCGTTCTGCGATGGGCGAATCGGTGCCACATCACCGCTGGATTCGGCTGGTTCATTGCTGGCCGGGGCATCCACTGCCGGAGCCTGAGTTTGTGCGTCGGGTGCGGTCTGCTGCACCTGAGGTGGCGGTGGTACGTTATCCGTTTGCTCGCCTTCAGCCAGTGCGGCTGGAGTCAGGCTCAAAGCGCCCAGAAAAATTCCTGCAGAAAGAAGGGTGACGTGTGTCCTGCGCATTGGTGATTTCCACTCTGGTTAATTATTAACTGTCCAATCTACTGACAAGTGCAGCACGCACAAGGTTCCCCCGGCGCGTTTTGCGCGTCAAATTTCGCTGCACAGCATACCTCAGCAAAAGCGACTTTTGGCGCAGTAAAATTGCAAGCAACCATGTTCGCTACTCTGCCTGATTCTTCTGTGCCAGATCCATCAACAGAGCAATACCCAGATAGTTGCTCCAGTTAAAGGCGTTCTGCAGCACCACAATGGCATTGCCATTTTGCTTATCAAATCCGATAAAGCTGGAGTAACCGCCAATGTAACCCACCTGGTAAGTGATTTTCTGATCACCATAGGTGTCTGTTACCCAGGCAATATTCTGAGACTGATTGCCATGTTGCTCGTAACCGTGATTGACCTGCGCAAAAGCCGCATTGATGGGTGCGCTGGCGTCATTGTGCAGATGCGCATCCAGATAGCGGATTAAATCACGTGCGTTGCTATACAAACTGGCGGCGGCCACCATGTTATTGCTGAATGCCCAATCCGGCGTCAACTCACCACGCGGAATCAGCTTTGGCTGGTCGCCCGCATGGCCCAGCGCACGCATCGGATAGCCACGCAGGCTTTGTGGTTTGAAGCTGCTGCTGGTCATGCCCAGGGGTTGGAACAGATTGCGTTGCGCCAGGCTTTCGATGCCCTGATGCAGACGATGCTTCAGAATATAGCCGAGCAGCGCATAGCCCAGATTGGAGTACTGCGCCGCGGGTTTTGCTGGTGCGTCAAAATCAGCCAGATAGCTCAGCACTGCATCGCTATCGAGGTTGCCGTAAAAATTCTCACCGCTGCGCAGATACGCCATAAATTTCATAAACATCGGTAAATCCATATCCTGACGCGGCAAGCCAGAGGTGTGCGTGACCAGTTGCAGCAGCGTGATGCGTTTTGCATCTTCACTGAGCGGCACCTCCGGCGGCAGCAGCGTAGCAAGCGTATCCTTCCAGCGCAGCTCACCGCGATCCACCAGCTCAATGATCACCTCCGCCGTTATGCCTTTGCTGAGCGATCCAAGCGCAAACAACGTATCGGGTGTGATCGGATAACGGTGTACCGCATCAGTGACGCCAAAACTATAAAACTGCGCAGGCTGGCGCTGATGGATAATTGCAATGCTGATGCCCGACACCTGCTTTTGCTGCATGTAATGCCGCACGATGTCATCGACGTTTTCATTGAAGGTCGCATGGGAGAGATAGACTTTATCGCCGACCGGCGCAGAAGTTTGTGACAGCGTGCCACAGGCGTTCAATAGCAAACTGAAGCACAACAGCAGCGATCGCGGAATGATGCAGCGCATCACCGATTATTCCTGGTGAAAGTTTTCATAGCAATTGATTTATAAGATATTTTTTATTTTTAGCAAAAAGTGCGATGGGTGTTTGTGGCGAAATATAACACAGAAGAGGTGAATCGCCACCTGCCAGAAACAGGTGGCGAGGCGGGATTATGGGTTGACCGGAATCACCGAACCTTGATAGTGCTGGTTGATAAATTCAGCAGTTTGCTTTGACTCCAGATCTTTGGCTAATTCGAGAATCCGCGGATCATGGGCCAGTTTTGGCGTCGTCACCAGCACGTTCGCATACGGATTATCTTTTGGCTGCTCCAGCGCCAGCGCATCTTTCGATGGCACTAACCCCGCCTGCAACGCGTAGTTACCGTTAATGATCGCCAGTTGCGCATCATCCAGTGCACGCGGCAGCTGTGGCGCTTCGATTTCAATGATCTTGAGGTGATGCGGATTGTCACTGATGTCTGCCGTCGTCACCAGTGAACTGGCGTTGCTGCCCTTGAGCTTAATCAGACCGCTATCCTGCAGCAGATACAGCGCACGGCTGAGGTTCGTGACATTATTGGGCACCGCGACCTGCGCGCCATCAGGCAGATCTTTCAGGGATTTCACTTTATGCGAGTAAATACCCAACGGCTCAATATGCACCGTCGCCACCACTGCAAATTTCTCCCCCAACGCTTTTTCTTGATCGCGCAAATAAGGCACATGCTGGAAGTAGTTTGCATCCACATCGCCGCGCGCTAACAGTTCATTGGCGTTAAGATTTCCGTTGAGCTCAATCACCTTCAGATCGAGCTTTTTATCGGTTTGTTTGATGTGGTTGAGGATTTCGCTGTGCGGCACCGGATCGGCCGCCACACGCAAGGCAGCTGCCGAAGCATAAGTGCTGAATACCGAGAGCAGTACCAGGGTTGCTATCACCTTTTTAGTCATGTGCTTTCCTTACTTTTATTATGATTGAACCGTGTTCTGGGCGTCGGCGTAGTAACGCGCTGCCACGTCGCGATGCGATCGCAAACGCCCTTTGAGATAGTTCCAGCCCACTTCACGCAGCAAGGGATTGGCGGGATCGCTGGTCGGCCCGTGCGCTTCTGCCGCCAGCTGCGGCGGTAATTGATAAATCGGCACTTCGGCATCCAGCTGTGCACCGAGGAAAAAGGCGATGGAAACACGCTCTTTGCGTGCAGGTGGCGATACCACACGGTGAACCGTGGCACGCAGATAACCATTGGTCGCAATCTCCAGCAATTCGCCGATATTCACCACAAATGCGCCCGGTTTCGGCAATGCATCCACCCAGTGACCCGGCATCACTTCAACCTGTAAGCCGGGCTGCTCATCCTGTAGCAGAAACGTCAGGAAGCCTGAATCTTTGTGCGCGCCGACGCCCTGCTGGCTGGCATCGCTGGCCTGGCCGGGATAACGAATCAGTTTCACATGCTCGTTGGGATGCGTGCCGTACAGTGCATCAAATGCATCTGGCGGCAGCGACAACGATTTGGCAAACGCACGCAACAGGCGCAGTGCAATCCCGGTCATCGCCTGCTGCCAGGCGTGGATCACTGGCCTGAGTTGCGGCAGCGTCTCTGGCCATAGATATGGCCCCTGCAGACGCTTCCAGGCGGGATCGCCCGCTTGTAACGCTAACGCCACACGTTCCGCGCCAATATCAAACTGCTCGCGCTGGTCGCGTTGCTCACGGGTATATTCCACGCCAGCCCGGTTGTAGCCGCGGAAATGCGGTGAGTGGATCATCGAGACACGCTGCTTCTCCTCATCCGGCAGGGCAAAAAACGCCTGGGTGATGCTTTGCACGTTCTGCAGCAACTGTGGATTGATGCCATGATTGATCAGGTAGAAAAAACCGACATCGCGCGCCGTGGTGCGCAGTTCGGCGAGATAAGGCGACTGATCAGCATCCGGGAGTTCCAGCAGTGCCAAATCCAGCACCGGCAATGTTTCTGCCATACAATTTGGTCCTTAACGCAGTAAAGTTCTGCGTTTACGCTGCCACTCGCGTTCCATTCCAGCCAATACTGTTGCGCAATATGTTATGGCGAATGATTTTTAGGAAAGCTTCAGCAATCTATATGCAAAAAGCGGTAAATCCGTGCCGCTTACCGCTATAATCGCGCCGTCAAAATTTTGCCTACCCGCACCGCACAGGAGATGCCGTATGAACCAAGGCCCGTTAACCGAGAAAGAACTGAACTGGCTGGAAGATATGCTGGAGAAATACGGCAATGAACAGTCGGTGGTGGATACTTCCGAGCTGGATGGCATGCTGACGGCTCTGCTCTCCGGCCCGAACGATATCGAACCGAGTGAGTGGCTGGTGGCGCTGTGGGGCGACAAGAAACACATTCCCAAATGGGCCAACGAGCGTGAAATGGATCGCTTTATAGCGCTGATTTTCCAGCACTTCAACGACATTGCTGAGCGTCTGGCTGATTTTCCGGATCAGTTTGATCCCCTGTTTGGCATGCAGGAGATGGAAGGTCAGGAGTTCACTGTGGTGGAAGACTGGTGTTATGGCTATCTGCGCGGCGTAGCGTTAGATCAAGATTGGGATCAACTGCCTGAAAGCCTGCAACCGGCGATGGCCGCCATCACGCTGCACGGCAGTGAAGCGGAATTGGCAAAGCGTGAAGCGTTCTCGCCAGAGGAGTTTGAGGCCAGCATTGACGCCATTCGCCCGGCGGCGCTGGAGTTGCATGAATACTGGCAGGAACAGCGCATGGCACAGCCCGATCCGGAACCCCAACTGCCACACTTCGCGGGCGAGAAAACCGGCCGTAACGATCCCTGCCCGTGCGGCAGCGGCAAGAAGTACAAGCAGTGTTGCGGTAAATAACGCCTCATCACCGTGAGAGGGCGCCAGGTCGCGCCCTCTCCTCAATCTACTTTCAATGCTGCAACTTCACTGAACCCAACTCAGGGCGTGTAGGGCGATTAGGCCCTTGTGCCGGCTTCACAAAATCTCACAACGCATTAAGAGGCGGGCTTCACCTCAGTGACCAGGGTCGGCAATTGCCATGCACCGCCAGCGCGAATCGCACGACACATGCCGGTGGTAGCATCACTGCTCTGCACGAAATCCTTGCCATCCCATACCCAGGCCGCTGTACTCCAGCAGTCGCCAATACCGCGGCCTTTCTGCGCCTCGGAAATCACGCCCTGGCTGTAATCGGAACCGGAATCGGTGATCAGCTGCGGTTTACCCTGAAATGCACGATCCATCAGCCAATAGCCATAGCCTTCGTTATAGGCACCGCGCCAGCACAGCGCGGCAATCAGCACATGCGTATCATCCACTGGCGTTAACGTGAGCGGCTCAGCGCCCTCTTCAGGTTGATCATCCGTAGGGTCCAGATTATCGCAGCTGTCGTCATCGGTCAGCGAAGCAATCAGCTTCGGCTTGAGCAACGCCAGTTCATCCGCACTCAACGGACGAGGCGCGGCTTTCTCAACTTTGACCTGCTGAATCACCGGCATTGCGACCGCCGCAGGAACACTGTTTTCAGGCTTATTGCCCTTGCGCACCAGCGCGCCAGGCGTACTCAGACGACCCTGTGCATCGTCCATCTTCAGCAGCGTGGCAAAGGCACCATTGCTGGAAAGCTCGAACGGCTCTTCGCCGCCGCGAAACTCCACTTTGCTACTGCCTTTGATGGCATTAATCAGCGCCAGCGTTTGCGCATCGGTCAGCGTCCACTCATCGTTCTCGACTTTGGTGACCTCGCCCTGCGCGTGATCATCAATCCACAGCGCCAGTGCATCCACTTGCCTGGAGTCATCATCGCCAGTATCGGCCAGCACCACGCGTCCATGGGTCGGTGCATTGGGCCCGCCCTCACGTGTGAGCAGGACTGAACCACCCGCGCCCTCTTCAGCGCTGTAACCCGCAGCGCGGCAGGTTAAGGTATTGTCGCAGGCGAGTTCCCAGTCTTTATGGCTGAAGGAGACGCCATCTTCATCTGCCAGCAATGGCACGCTCAAACTGGTGAGCAGCGCGAACGCCAGCAGCAATCGGGTTTTCATGCCATCACTCCATAACGGTAAAGGTGGCTAGTGTGATGATTTTTAGTGCGCGGGAGAAGTGAATTTTTTGCGCTGATAGGTTTTCCATGATCCTGCGTGATAATGACGCCACACCAGTGAATCGGATGCCCCGCAAGAAAATAAAACTCACTATTTCCTCTTTTTTTTTTAATAAGTGAACGGCAACTGGCGCGCTGATATTAGAGCAGAAAAGGAGTCTGAAGTGGCATGACCGCTGGGTTGATGGAAACATCGGCGTTAACGTCTCACGTAATGAGCCACATTGGCTTGAGTGGAACGCGTTATTTGGTCAGGTATTGAACGACTCAAAGCTTGCGCACATACTCTCATCACATTCATTGAACGCCCGATGCCTTATGACAATTGCCAATATTAATCCTGCCATGCTCAGTTGGTCCCGCGAACGGGCAGGTTTTACCCTGGATAAATTGGCACAAAAGTGCGGCATCAGCCTGGAACGTCTACAGGAATGGGAAAGTGGCCAGCAACCCTTAACATTCAATCAGGCAATGGCGTTTGCTGGCAAAGTACATGTTCCCTTTGGCTACCTTTTCCTGCCCCATCCTCCCGAAGAACAACTGCCCATCCCAGACTTGCGCACAATTGGCAGCAAAGGGCCACTGCGCCCAAGTGCTGAATTGATCGACCTGTTGAAAGTTATGCTGATGCGCCAGGAATGGTACAGAGAGTACTTACAGCAACAGTTAATTGCGGCACCCAATATTAGTGGGCGTTTTACCGTCGGCAGTTCAGCTAACGCGATAGTTGAGGATATGCGCCACAAGCTTAATCTACCGGCGCACCCAACACGCGGTACCTGGGAGAGCTATTACAATGAATTGATAAAGCGTATCGAAGATCTCGGTATTCTGGTAATGCGAGCGCCTTATCTCAATCATCATACGCGTCCTTTCAACGTGGATGAGTTTAGAGGATTCGCCATTGCGGATGATTTTGCTCCCATTATTTTCATAAATCATGCAGATACACCCGGCGCTCGACTATTTACGTTAATTCATGAGCTTGGTCATATCTGGATTGGACAATCCGGTGTTTCTGATGGAGGCACATCAACTCACAGACAGGAAGAAATCCTGTGCAATGCCGTTGCTGCCGAATTCCTGGTTCCGGCGAGTGAATTCCTCTCTTTATGGAATACCTATAAGGAAAACTGGCGCGAAAATCTTGCCCCGCTGGAAGGGCATTTTCATGTCAGTTGTTGGGTCATCGCCCGCAGAGCTTTGACACTTCAGTTGATTTCCCATGAGGATTATCAGCAATTTATCCAAGAGCAGAAACTTGCCCATCAACAGCGCAGTAAAAATGATAGCGGCGGTCCCAGTTATTTCAGAACGAAGAAGGCACAAATAAGCCCCTCTTTTTCTCGTGCTGTCTTAAGCCAGGCACTGAGTGGTCAAATGTTATTACGTGAAGCCAGCGATTTGCTGGATGGTATGCAGCCTTCCAGGCTATCAAAATTTGCAGAGGAGATGGGGCTTTGAAATATTTGCTGGATGCAAACACTTATATCATGGCGAAAAACTTTTATTACGGAATGGATATTTGCCCCGGCTATTGGGAATGGCTGGATAGACAGTTTGCATTCAACATTGTCGGCAGCGTAGACATGATCGCCCGCGAATTACGAGACGGAAATGATGAGCTATCAGACTGGGTAAAAGCGAGGCCTGCACATTTCATTGCTAATGATGATCATGATACCCAGCTGATTTTTTAGCAAATAGAGGAAGGTGTAATGAAAGCCGATTTCAATCCAGGGTCACGCGATTTATTTCTGGCAAAAGCTGACCCATGGATTATCGCAAAAAGTAAAAGCATCGGGGCTACCGTTATCACGCATGAACTTCCTCTGCCTGCCAACGCACGCAAAGTGAAAGTGCCCAATATCTGCCGCCAATTTGGTGTTCCTTGCATGACCACATTTGAGTTTTTAAGAAAGCTCAACGCGCGTTTCGTGCTGGAACGGCACGATTATTAACCGCAACTGCACGTGAAGTGATCGCGGGGCGTTGGTATTACTCATACAGCCAACGCCCTGCTTTGGCGGATTCAATCAGCATACCCAGGGTAAAGTCCGGCACCACCGGGACTTCTCGCTTATTGAAGGGATTCAGGATCTGCGCCAGTGACGGTTCTTCCGGATAGTAGGTATCAATCATAAATCCGCCGCGATCCACCTCGAATTCGCTGAAGAACTCGTCCATTAATGCCTGCGCTTCTTCGCGCTCGAAGTTAAGATCGGTATCGATATCGATCTGTGGCGTCAGCGTTTTTTGTTTAAACAGATAGACGCCGTCGTAGCGACGTACTAATTCGTAGATACGCTGGTCGATTTCGTCGGTCATGATCCACCTCCTGTTAAACGAGCGGCTATTCTGCCATGCAATCTCATCCGCCTGGTAGCGTAAAAGATAGCGCGGTGCCGCTACGCTAACGCATCGGTCACAGCATCCATGGCATCCAACTCCTCACGGCTTAGCAGTTTCTCAATATTCACCAAAATCATCATACGATTATCCACCACACCCAGACCCAACAAATAACGGCTGGAAAGCGCTGCCGAGACATCTGGCGTGGGTTTGATCTGCTCGTGATCCAGTGACAACACGTCCACCACGCCATCCACGACAATACCGACAATGCGGTCGCTGAGATTCAGCACAATCACGACGGTGTTCTCATTCTGGTGAACCACCTGGAGGCTGAACCGCACGCGCAAATCTACAATCGGCACGATGACACCGCGCAGGTTGGTCACACCGGTGAGAAAGTCCGGCGCATTGGGCACGCGCGTCGCCCGGTCGCAGCCACGGATCTCCTGCACTTTGAGAATATCGATGCCGTACTCTTCATCGCCGAGACGAAAAATCAGATACTCCTGCGCTGCCGTATCACTCTGAAGCGCTTTCGATAATGTCATGCTGCTACCTCCTGTTGGCTGACACGCAGACGGTCAGCGTTTTCCTGTGGATGCGCTAAGGTTGCCAGCTCAACCACATCCAGAATCAGCGCCACGCTGCCATCACCGAGAATGGTGGCAGCAGACACGCCGGTCACTTTGCGATAGTTTTGTTCGAGGTTTTTCACTACCACCTGCTGCTGGCCAATCAGTTGATCGACCCACAGCGCGTAGCGGCAGCCGGCACTCTGCACAATCACCACGATGCCGTTATCACTCGGGGCTTGCCCGCTTACCGAAAAACGCTGACGCAGCATCACCAGCGGCAAATACTCGCCGCGCACCTGCAGCAAACGTTCGTCACCCACATAGCGGTACAGCATCTCCTCCTGCGGCATCAGCGATTCCATCACCGCACCCAGCGGCAACACATAAATCTCCTCGGCCACTCTGACCAACATGCCGTCGAGGATCGCCAGCGTCAGCGGCAACAGGATGCGCACTGTGGTGCCCTTGCCCTGCCGCGATTGCACTTCCACATGGCCGCCCATCGCCAGAATATTTCGCCGCACCACATCCATACCCACGCCGCGCCCGGAGACATCGGTGACACTTTCTGCGGTGGAGAATCCGGCGGCGAAGATGAGCATCCACACTTCGTCATCGCTGAGCGTGTCGCTAATGCTCATGCCCTGCGAGCGCGCTTTGGCGAGAATTTTTTCCCTGTTCAAGCCCGCGCCATCATCCGTTACTTCGATCACGATATTGCCGCCGTGATGTTCAGCGGAGAGCGTCAGATTGCCGGTGCCCGGTTTGCCCTGGGCAATGCGCTGTGCTTTGGCTTCAATGCCGTGGTCGAGACTATTGCGCACCAGGTGAGTCAGCGGATCGATAATGCGTTCAATCAGGCTTTTATCCAGCTCGGCGGAACCGCCTTTCAGCGTCAGCTCAATCTCTTTGTCGAGACGCGAACCGAGATCGTGCACCAGACGAGGAAAACGGCTAAAAACGTAGTCCATCGGCATCATACGAATCGACATCACCGACTCTTGCAGTTCACGCGTGTTGCGCTCCATTTGCGCCACGCAGTTGAGCAACGCGTCATGATTGGCGTTATCCAATGTTTGGGTGAGCTGAGACAGCATTGCCTGGGTGATGATCAGCTCGCCGACCTGATTAATGATTTGATCGACTTTGCTAACGGCAACACGAATGCTGCTGGATTCCTGGCTGGCCGCACGCGGCGCGGTAGAAGGCGTGGGTGCCGGGGGTATAGACGTGGCCGTAGACGTGGCTGGCGCCGGAGCAGTAGAAGTGCCCGGGGACGCGGTTGGCGCCGGAGCAGTAGAAGTGCCCGGGGACGCGGTTGGCGCCGGAGCAGTAAGCGGCACCGTAGATGTCGGCGCAGAAGGTGCAGCCAATACGGAAGCCGTGGGCTCGGGTTCCGCAGTCAATGTGGGGGCAGCAGGTACGGCGACCACCGGTTCAATAGCGATCTGCGTGTCATTCAGCACAAAACCAAGCACCGCACGAATATCGTCGGCTGGCGTAGCGGTGGCGAGCACCACTTTCAGGCTTTTCGACGTCTGCTCCTGATGGCGCAGCGATCCGAGGTTTTCCAGCTCTTGTCTGAGCAGCGTTTGTTCGCCTTCTTCGACATCACTCAGCGTAATGCATAATTCAGCTTCAGCGGCATCACCTGCTATCGCAGCTGGCTCGGCAGCCTCAAGCGCAATCTGCCGCAGGGCTTCGCAGATGTATTGAAAGCGCGCCTCATCGGGCGGCTGAGACGCGCGGTACGCGGCAAGCTGGTTTTGCATGATGTCTTTGCTCTCCAGCAACAGCTGAACCGTTGCCCGGTTAAGCCTGCGTTCACCGCTGCGCGCCTCATCCAGCAGGTTTTCCAGCAGATGGGTGGTTTTCTGCAGCGCATCAAAACCAAAGGTACCCGCCCCGCCCTTCAGCGAGTGCGCGGCGCGAAAGATGGCATTGAGCTGCTCAATATCGGGCGCGGCAATATCCAGCTGCAACAGGTGCAGTTCCATCTCTGCCAGCAACTCTTCAGCTTCACTGAAAAATATCTGCGAAAAATCATTCAATTCCATCGGAGTGTCCTTCAACAGGCTGAATGGAGGCATCCTGCAATAGGGCATCAGGGTGCTGCGCGAGGGTATTTTCCATCTGGATCTCCTGCTCTTTCATGTGGCTGAGGACAAGAATGCTGATGCGGCGATTACGCGGATCCTCTGGTCTACTTTCTTCCAGCGGCATACGGCTGGCGGTGCCAATCACCCGCAGAAAACGTTCATCCGCCAATCCGCTATGGGTCAGCACGCGTCGCGTGGCGTTGGAACGTCCCGCTGACAGTTCCCAGTTGCTGTATCCACTGACACCGCCCGCGTAGGGCAGCGAATCGGTGTGGCCGGTCAAACTGATCGCATTCGGCAACTCGTTGAGCAGCGGCACCAACGCCTCCAGAATGCCCAACATGTAGGGTTCGGGCTGCTCGCTGCCCAGCTTGAACATCGGGCGCTGTTGCGAATCGGTAATCTGAATCAGCAGACCATCCTGCGTGAGCGTCAGCAGCAGATTTGACTGGAAATTATTCAGTCGGGGATCGGTGGCAATCATCTGCTGCAGTTTCTGTTTTGCCCGCTTCAGGCTCTCCATCTGGCGCTTTAACGCATCCAGCCTGCTTTTATAGACTTCGCCCTGCTGTTTAATCAGATCGTCCCCGCCGCCGGGAATGACGCTGTCGCTGAGGCTGGCTTTGTTGCCCTGCGCCAGCGTGGTTTTTAACGGGGTGCGAAAGTAATCGGCAATCATTTCGCGTTGCTGCGCGGTGGACTGCGACAGTAGCCACATCACTAAAAAGAACGCCATCATCGCGGTGATGAAATCGGCATAAGCGATTTTCCACGTCCCCCCATGATGCGCATGTTTATGCTTTTTACGGCGGCGAACGATGATGACCGGGCTGCCGTCCTTCATGCGCTGGCGTCCGACGGCTTCATTTTGCTGGCGTTCGATTTCACGCTACGCACGTGCTCTTCCAGCTCTTCAAAGGAGGGGCGTTCGCTGGTGAAGATGGTTTTGCGACCAAATTCCACCGCAATCTGCGGCGCATAGCCATTTAGGCTGGAGAGCAGCGTGACTTTGATGCACTGCAAAATTTTGACCTGATCGCTGCTCTTCTGTCGTAGTAGCGTGGCGAGCGGCAATACAAAACCGTACGCCAGCAGGATGCCAAGGAAGGTGCCGACCATGGCGTGGGCGATCAGCACGCCCAGCTCGGAGGCCGGTCGATCGGCGGCGGCCAGCGCATTCACCACCCCCATCACCGCCGCTACGATTCCGAAAGCGGGAAAGCCATCACCCAGCGTGTTCATGCTGTTAGCCGGCACTTCCAGCTCCTCTTCGCAGGTTTCAATCTCTTCATCCATCAGCGCTTCGATTTCATGCGCATTCATGCTGCCGGCGATCATCAGGCGAAAATAATCCAGCACGAAATTTTTTAGCATGGGGTCATTGAGCAGACGCGGATAGGCGCTGAAGATCTCACTGCTTTCCGGTTCTTCAATGTCCTTCTCCAGCGACATCAACCCTTGCATGCGACTCTTCGACAGCAAGAGGAACAGCAAAGCCATCAAATCCATGTAAATCGCTTTGCTGTAGCTGCGGCCAACAAACAGCTTTACCAGCGCTTTGCCCGTGGCCTTCAGCGACTTAATATTGTTGCCCACCAGAAAGGCACCCATACCCGCGCCACCAATGATCAGCAGTTCGATAGGTCGAAACAGCGCGGCCATTTGACCGCCAGCGAGCATAAATCCGCCAAACACTGTTGTTATAACAACAAGATAGCCAAAACTAACTAACAAGATTGCTCCTTGTATTATTGATAGCCCGCGCCAGACTGGCCACGGGCGTATGACTTTCTTGTCACTGAAATAGGGCTAGCGCCTCAGGCAATGACCGGCATAAAAGTGGCGGCGGCCTGAATGTGCCGTTGATTAACGTGGTCAACCTGAGATTTTTTACTGGCGCGTGAGGGTGGGCTGCACAAACTGCAGGTAAAGGGTTTCTTGATGTTCTCGGTGATCACCACATATCCCCCCTGACAGATCCGGCACGCTTTACGGGAAATAATGCCGCACTCAATAAAGCGAACTAACGTCCAGGCGCGCGTCAGACCTAATATGGGCTCCTCATGACTCTGACCGTAACACTGTTCCAGATAGAGCCGATACGTTTTCATCAACACGTTAATCGGCGGACCTTTTTCCGTCACTTTCAAATACAGGTAGATGTTATAAAACATCGACGAGTGAATATTCTGTTCCCACGACATAAACCAGTCTTCGGAGAAAGGCAACATGCCTTTCGGTGGTGGGCATCCACGTAACTCCTTATACAAGCGTAATAGTCGTCGTCGACTTAGAGATGTCTCAGATTCTAAAACCTGCATACGTGCTCCGAGAGAGATCAACTCCATGGCGATTTGAACGTCATGCACTTCCTGCAATAAATTTCTTTCACTCATTCTCGCCCCCTTAATCCACAGCCATAGGTTCTTTATTAATTGAATTAAGCAAATCCGTCGACAAGATAATGCCGGTGTGAATTTTCTGCAGAGCCTCAATCCGCGATTCTTTCGTGAGATTCTCAATCAAGACTTCATCATCAATGCGTAAGCGGCAAATTAATTGATTGGTCGAGGCCAGCTTCATCAATTGGGGTAACGTCAGCGCCTTCAAATTATCAGTGGTAGACTCCGATAATCCAAGGCGAAAACCTGCCGCAAATTTATCCTGTCGAATTAATTGTTGCGCCAGTAGAAGGTAAGATAAATTCATATCGTGGATATGCTGAAGATACTCATCAAAGTCAGACATTGATAACACCTTATATTTATCGTGCAAAGCAGAGGTCATTAAGAGAGGAATATCCATTCCCCATGTGATGCTGATAATCGTGTGGTCGTAGGGTGAACATTTTTGTGACTATCGATCATCCCAACAGCCGACGATTGAGCCGCATCCAGCAATGAAAAAATGATAGCCATCAGAAATTTCCGTAACAACACGTCAGAAAACCCTCACATGAAAAACCCAACTAACCAAATGATTAATAACGATAATAATATTATTAATTGTTATTAATTATCGATGATGTCCTTTTACAACTTTGCAGGTGCTGCATCACTTTAGATTGCTCCATCATAATCCATTCGACTACGCAAACGTTTTATTGCCAGACTGTGAAGTTGACTCACTCGTGTTTCCGTAATGTCGAGAAGTAAAGCAATCTCGCGCATATTGAGATCATAGTGATAATAAAACTGTAAGATGCGCTGCTCCCGCTCAGGAATATAACGTACGTAGTCAGCAATACGCTCAATCAAATCCTCCTGAATAGAGTGATGCAGGGGGTTCAGCAAGGCATGTTCTTCATCAGCTTGTTCCCAAAGATCGGCATAATGCTCTTGCAATTCATCCATGGAAAAAAGTTGGCTGTTGTTATTATCTGCCAGCATCTGTTGAAAATCCCGCAGCGATACGCCCATTCGTTCGGCAATATCTCTTTCACTGGCACTGGCGCCCTGCTCCTGTTCAATTATCTGGATAACCGCAGATATCTCACGCGAATGGGTTCTGACCCGACGCGGCACCCAATCACGTTCTCGCAATTCATCGATTAACGCCCAGCGCACGCGTTGTGTAATCCAGGCGCTGAGCGTGACACCTTTCTTCGCGTCATAACTGTCAACCGCAGCAATAAATCCTATCGCACCTGCCTGAATGAGATCATCGAACTCGACGCTAGCCGGTAATCTTTTTTGCAGGCGTAACACTTCCTGCCGCACCAGATAATGGTAGGTTAGCCACAGTTCGTTTTTATCATTCAGACCGGATGCATTATATAACCTATCCATATTGCCACCCATCTGATAGTCTTGTTATTAATTATCAGCTGAGCGTTATTATTTATATAGCGCAATAAGCTCTTAGTACCTGGGCTATTTAATCTCTTTATTTCACTAATGGATAATACGTTAGAACGATTCCCACTGCGTATTCTCTTTTTCCGATATCAGATCCTGATGGCGGTTATTCACTTTATTGACCAAACGAGCCGGTTGTGCGGAGCCTTCATGAGTTAACACAAACTGTGCCACCAGCTTCTCCAGCGCGTCGGACTGCGCTTCTAATCCACCAGCCGCCATCGCGGCTTCTTCCACCATCGCCGCGTTCTGTTGAGTCACCAGATCCATTTCGTTTACCGCCTGCGAAATCTGGTTGATACCGGTGCTCTGCTCATCTGACGCTGAGGTAATTTCCCCCATAATCTGCGTCACCTGCGCCACCGAGCTGACGATATCCTGCATCACGACGCTGGCCTGTTTCACCTGGCGCGATCCCGTATCCATATTGCTGACGCAGGTGTGGATCAGCTGATTGATCTCTTTGGCTGCATCAGCGCTGCGCCTGGCGAGGTTACGCACCTCTTCAGCCACCACCGCGAAACCACGTCCCTGTTCACCGGCGCGTGCCGCTTCGACTGCGGCATTCAGCGCCAGGATATTGGTTTGATTAGCAATGCTGTCAATCACGCCGTTGATATCGGCGATTTGGCGCGAGCTGACGGTGATCTGCGCCATGATCTGCTCCAGACTTTGCATCACATTGCCGCCCTGCTGCGCATTGTCGCTGGCACTAACCGCCAGCTGGCGCGCGGTGTGGGCGTTGTCGGCATTCTGCCGCACCGTGGTTTTGATCTCCTCCATACTGGCGGCGGTCTGCTGCAACGAGGCTGCCTGCTCCTCGGTACGCGCAGATAGATCGCTGTTGCCCTGGGCAATTTCCTGCGCATTGGTATGAATGTGCTGCACACTCTCACGAATACTGAGAATGGTGCCGGTCAGCGACACGCGCATTTGTTCCAATTCGCTCAGCATAGTGCCGATTTCATTGGCGCTGCCGATCTCGACGCGGCGGCTCAAATCACCTGCCGCCACGCGTTTCAGTACCTCAACCGTGCCTTCCATACGACGCACCAGCGTCTTGCGCAGCCAGATACGCACACTAATCAGTAAGAGTGCCGCCAGAACGGTAACGCTGATCCCAATCACCAGCATGGTGCGGTAATTGCTCGCCGCGTGGCTGACATACTCCTGATTCTGCTTAAAATTAATCTGGTTATAGCCCTCAATGCGTTGATTCAATGTGGTGCGCAACCCCAGTTCACTTTCCAGTGAACCGCGATAACTCTCCTGGCGCTGGAGCTGATCCAGTTTAATCTGCACCACGTCATACACCGCTTTAAAAGCGGTGTTCACCTCTTCAGCGACTTTGGTTTCCTCTTCGCTGTTGAACGGTGAGCTCATAAACTGCTGCATATCTTCTTCAGCGCTTTTCAGGATCAGCGCCGTGGTTTGCAGCAGCGTTGGCGAGGCCGTTTCTCCCTGCGCCTGCAGCAGCATAATGCCGTTGGTGTTAGCCAGTGCTGCACTGATGTTATAGGCAGCATCGCGCATCTGATTATTACTATACGAGGCGATCTGTATTTTATTAAAGTTCTCGTTATTGGAATAAGCGTTAAATAGCGAAAAAGTGACGGTAGAAAAGAGGACGACAGCAAACATCACGATAATCAAGCTGACCGCAGTGTAGATTTTTATTTTATTAAACATAGGATTTACTCTCGCGCTACACGATGATATTGAGAATCAGAAAGGTAAATTTATAATTTATTGAACAAGTTCATTTTTTGCATCGACTGAAAGACCATCATCGACGCATTTAACGCATATTCAGACATCTTAGAATCCATAATTAACGATGTCATGGTGCCGTAATCTGCGCCAATCGCATTTTGTACTTTGACGATGGTGTCATTGATCAAACTCTCACCGCTTAAATCGAGGCTATCAAGTTGCTGCAGATGGGTGCCCAGTTCAGCCTGCGCTTTGCCCAATCGATCCATGCCTTTGTCGACCGCCTGGCTGGCAGCGCTCAGGGCTTTCTCCAGTTCGTCTCTGTCGATAGGATCACGGCTCAACTCCGCCACCGCCTTATCCAGATCGGCAAAGATGTCACCAAATACCGCATCGCCCAGTCGGCTAACCGACATGCCAGTGCCATCTGCTACGGTTTGCTGGCGCGCTTCGCTACCGCCCTGATAATTTCCTGCCGCATCAAAGGGTGCAGTATCACTATGATAACCCGAGAAAATATAGCGTCCCTGACTGTCGCGCGTATTAGCAAGATCAAATAAGGTGCCGCGAATGCCGGATAACTCTTTTCCCAGCGCAGCGCGGTCTTCTGCGGAATAGGTATCGCTTTTCGCCGCGATGATTTTCTCCGTCAGGCTGGTAGTGATGATACTGCCGACGCTGCTGAGAATACTCTCCTCGTGCTCCATGGCACTGCGCGCGCCGGATCGCACGCTGCGGTACAACTCCAGTTTTGCCAGCGCGTCCTGGTTTTTTACCGCGTCGGTGGCACCTTGCGGATCGTCTGATGCGCGTAACAGTGATTTACCTGCCGAGAGGCGCAAGTAAATATTGTTATTCTCACTCACACGCTGCGACATACTTTCCGCATTCTGTTTGAACATATATAAAGTGCTTAATCGCATCGCTGACTCCTTTATTTAATCGATAGCAGCGTGTCAAATAACGTGGTGGCGGTTTGCAATATTTGACTGTTGGCCTGGTAGTACTGCATAAACATCTGCATATTCACCATCTCTTCATTCATATCAACGCCGCTAAGCGACTGTTTGGTGTTGAATTTGTCATCGAGATCTATTTTGGCCGATTCCAGTCCGGAATTAACCGCGCGCGCATTGGAGCCGATGGTGCCAACCAGTTGGGTATAGGCATCGGTGAGCGTATTTTTGCCGATCAGTTTTTCATCCTGAATTTTCAGCATCAGTTCCAGATTTTTGTTATTGGAACTGCCGCCAGCAGGATCATCAGAGGCGGCAAATTTGCTGGCGCTGTCCAGGGCACGGCCAATCCCTTCAGCAGCACCGGCCATCGGATTGAGGCTAAAGCTGTCGCCCGCATTCACGCCAGCAGGTAGATCGATTTCCACGCCGTCAAATGACAGCATGCCGCCCGTCACCGTCGCCGGAACCGTGCGACCATCCGCACCTGTAACATGCCAGTCTGTGCCATCAAAGCTGACGTTATAATCTTCGGCATTCACCGCTTTGTAGTCGGTAACACGGATGGAATCGAGCCGGCCGCTGCCGGTGTTTTGGCTATTAGCGAGGGCTTTGATCTCCGGCAGCGAGAACAGATCCTGACCGGGATTGCCGTCCGCATCGAAGCCCGCATGGTGCTGTTCGTTTAAGCGGCTCGCCATCATAAAAGCGATATGGTTCAACTCATTGCGCGCCACCGCCAGATCGTCATTACGGAACTTAAATAATCCGGCGAGACGGCCTTTGGTGACGCTGGTTTCACTCAGTGGCTCAGGCTTGCCATTGTGACCCACGTAAGAGACCACGGTTTTATTGGGATCGCTGGCTGACGGCGAGGTTTGTAACTTATAGGCGCGATCACCGGCGATAAGGGGGCGCCCATCAGGCAGAGTCACATCCACACGGCCCGAGGCTTTGTCTTCAGTGACCTCAACACCCAGCTGTTCGCTGAGCTTTTCCAGCAAGCCATCGCGTTGGTCCAGCAGATCAGCGGGGGGATTACCGCCCTGCGCCTGCACTCGCTCCAGCTGTTTATTGATATTGGCTAACTGGTCGCTGTAGCTGTTGATGTCCTTCACGCTCTGCTCAATGTGCGTGTTGGTGCTTTTCTCCAGCCCAGTGAGTTTTTTACCGCTGTCGTTAAAGCGCTGCGTTAATACACCCAGCGCACTAAATAGTGCGGAACGCGCTGGCCCATCAGAAGCATCACCGCTCAGCGTGGCCATGGCCTTGAACAGATTGTTAAGTGAAACCGAGACGTTGTCGGATTCGTCGCCGAGCATGTTGTCGATTTCAGACAGTTGCTCCTGTCGCCCTTTCAGCCCGGCCCAGTTGCTGATAGAGCCGCGCAGTTGTGAATTGGCAAATGCGTCATAAGCGCGATCGACGCCATTCACCTGGGCACCGTAACCAAAAAAGCCCAGCGAGGTATTCATGCCGCCTGATTCACCAATCAAAATATTGCGGCGGCTGTAGTTGTCGGACATGCCGTTAGTCAGATTACTGCCCACCACACTCAGGGCCGCCTGACCGGTGCTTAAACCACTTCGGGCTAAATTAAACAGGTTGTTCATCGCTATCCACCGCTTGTCTTTGAGGTTGCTCTCTACCTTTCATCGGTGATTCGCCGATTCTCTAAAACACCGGATTAAAATATTTTCGTCAGATCACTTTGATAGGCGGCAGCAGGTTGTTGCAGCGTGGTCTTAACCTTATTAATCAGCGAGATAAGCTTTTGCGCATAAGCGGGATCGGTGGCATAGCCGCTGGATTGCAGGGCGCTAGCACCCTGCTCCGCTGAGGTGGCGCGCACCACTGACTGGTAGCGCGCGTTGTGGCTTAACAGCGCGGCATAATCGCCCAGCCCCTGCTCGTAAGAGTCATAGACGCGAAATACCGCTTTTACCTGCTGTTTCACGCCATTGATGTATTCGCTGGTGGTAATTTCACTGGTTTTTCCCCGCCAGCCCGCGCTGGCTTTAATGCCAAACAGGTTATGACTCCGGGAACCATCGGCGGCCGGAATTTCACGCTGGCCCCAACCCGACTCCAGTGCCGCCTGCGCCACGATCAAATGCGCATGCAGGCCGGTTTGCTGCGCCACCCGCTGCGCAGCAGGCAGTAAGCGTGCGATAAAGGGATGTGTGCTTTCAGTCTGAGGAGAAAAGGCCAGCGGCGCAGGTAAGCGCAGTGGACCACTGGCGCGGCGCGGCGGCGGGATCGGGGAGCGCATATCGCCACCACCTGATTGCCGTACAATCATTTCGGCAAATCCCAATTGGCCACTGCGGGCGATTTCCTGCGCCACCTGCTGGTCGTGCATCGCAGTAAACATGTCAGAAGCCGCGCTGTGCATTAGTTCATCTTTGAAGGTGGCATCGCGCATGCTCTTCATCATCATCTGCACAAAAATGCCTTCCATCTGCTGTGCAGCAGCCTGCAGCGCTTCAGGTGAGGAGCGCTTTGCTTCGCGCTTGAGCGCATCCAGCGAACGCAGATCAAATGCCGGACGATCGGCGATCATCATTCGAACTCCAGACGCGCGCGCAGGCAGCCCGCATTTTTCATCGCCTGCAGTATCGCCATCAACTCATTGGGCGTAGCGCCTAAGGTATTTAACGCTCGCACCACATTGTTAAGATCGGTGCTGCTGCGTACATTTTGCAGCGCACCGCCGCTATCACGCACCGAGATATCCGTTTGCGGCGTCACCACCGTTTCACCGCCGGCAAACGGCGTGTTGGGTTGGCTGACCACATTACTTTGCGCCACTTCCACCGACAGCGATCCATGCGCCACCGCGCAGCTCTCCAGCGTAACGTGGCGATTGATCACCACCGATCCGGTACGCGAGTTGACCACCACTTTGGCATCCTGCACCGCCACGCGTAGCGGGATGTTCTGGATATTGGCGAGAAAGCGCACGCGGGAAGGGCCATCAGCGGGCGCAAACAGGCGCACCGTGCGCGCATCTTCCGCGATGGCCGCCCCTCCGCTGTAACGCTGATTGATGGCATCGCTGATCTGCTGCGCCAGCGAGAAATCGGAGTGATTCAGCTGCAAGCGCACCACGCTCTGCTGAGCGAAATCATTCGGCACTTCACGTTCAACGGTGGCACCCGCACTGATTCGGCCGCCATTGAGTTGATTGACTTGCACGCGGCTGCCGCCTGCCTGCGCACCCGCGCCGGAGATCAGCACGTTGCCCTGCGCCATGGCGTAGATTTGGTTGTCGGCAGCCTTCAGGGGCGTCATCAGCAAGGTGCCACCGCGCAAGCTTTTGGCGTTGCCCAGTGAAGAGACCAAAATATCCAGTTTTTCACCGGGTCGCGCAAACGGCGGCAGCTCCGCCGTCACCATTACCGCCGCGATATTTTTGAGCTGCATATTGGTGCCGGGCGGCACCGTAATACCCAGCTGCGACAGCATGTTCGTCAGGCTTTGCCCGGTAAACGGTGCCTGCATGGTTTGATCGCCGGTGCCGTCCAATCCCACCACCAGCCCATAGCCCATCAGCGCGTTAGAACGCACGCCCTGCACGGTGGCCAAATCGCGGATACGTTCGGCCTGCGCGGCGGGCAGCACGCTAATGCACAGCAGGCTGACAATAAAAACAACAAAGGCTCTGTTCATGGTGATCTCAGAAAGGGGAAAGGTTGAGAAACAGGCGTTGCAGCCAACCCATGGTTTGGGCTTCATTGATGTAGCCATCGCCGACATATTCGATGCGTGCATCCGCCACCTGCGTGGAAGGCACGGTGTTGCTGCCGCTGATGGTGCGCGGGTTCACCACGCCGGAAAAACGAATGAATTCGGTGCCTTGATTGATGGCGATCTGCTTTTCACCCACTACGCCGAGATTGCCGTTGGGCAGCAGTTGATTCACCGTGACAGTAATGGTGCCAGTGAACGTATTACGCGCCGCCGCACCGCCTTTGCCGCTGAAATCATTCTTGCCTTTGGCATCCAGATCCCACTTGCCGTCACCCAGCCAGCGGTTGAGTTTGTCCGGCACCGACAGCAGCTCCATGCCCGCCGAGCCATTACGATTGGCGTTGGCCGACGCGCTTTTGCTGGCGCTGACGTTTTCCTGCAATAGGATGGTTAAGGTGTCACCCACGTTGCGCGGGCGCCGATCCTCAAACAGCGGCTGATAGCCGTAATTCATGCCCTGCCCCGCCGTAAACAGCGAACCGCCGCTGGCGAACGTTGCCATCGGTAACGGAGCGGCCGAAGTCGGCCCCGCTACTAACGGCTGCTGTAAAATATGTGCACAGCCGCTCGCCAGCAGCGCGGCACTGACAATCACCACACGTCGCATGTTGATTCCTGTGTTGAGCACTACAGCTGCGTGAGGCGTTGCAGCATCTGGTCAGAAGCCGATACCGCTTTGCTGTTGATCTCATAGGCGCGCTGCACCTGGATCATGGTGACCAACTCTTCCGCGACGTTGACGTTGGAGGTCTCAACGTACGTTTGCTTTCGCGAACCGGCATCTTCCATGCCCGGATTCAGCTCGTTCGGTGCGCCAGATGACTGGGTTTCGCGGTACAGATTGCCGCCCACGCTTTCCAGCCCGGCTTCGTTGATAAAGGTCGCCAGGGTTAGTTGGCCGATTTGCTGTGGCTGCGCCTGACCGGGCTGCGTCACGCTGACGATGCCGTCATTGCTGATCGACAGGGTTTTCGCATCCGGCGGGATCACAATCCCCGGCTGCACCGGATGACCCTCCGCATTCACCAACTCACCGTTC
>NZ_DAMDQC010000024.1:0-40792 GCF_032082325.1 Pantoea sp. CTOTU50773
AGGAAAGGATTGGCGCGCGAACGGGCCGAGTTAGGGAACCAGTGACTGGGGTAAAGCAGCATCGCCGGCATCACCGCCGCTTCCAGCACGCCAAGCACGAAACGAATCGCTGCCAGCATCGGAAGGTTGCTTACCACGCCGGTTAATGAGGCACAGCCGCCCCACAGAATCAGGCACCAGAAAATCAGCTTCTTCACGCTGCGGCGTTCGGCATACACCGCGCCGGGGATCTGGAAGAAGAAATAGCCAAGGAAGAACAGGGCACCCAACAGCGATGACATGCCTTTGGTGATGCCGAGATCGTCATTAATCCCTGCGGCAGAGGCGAAGCTAAAGTTCGCCCGGTCCAGATATGCCAGACTGTAGGTGATAAACACGATGGGCATGATAAACCACCAGCGTTTTGGCGCGATTGTCTGCGATTTCATGGGTGACTCCTCTGTTTTGAGGCGGGCACATTCAATGGATGCGCCTCGAAATAATCGGGTTTTGTAGAGACAGACGGATTAACCAGGTACACCTGAATGCGTACCCTCCTGCAGGGTCACCGATTAAGGCAACCGCTTAATTAAAAATCGCCCAGCGCCGCGCGCGTCGGCAGGCCTTCACTGTCGCCGGCGACCTGAATCGCCAGCGAACCAATCTTGTTACCGCGCAGAATCGCCTGTGGCAGCGATTTGCCTTCCAGCAATGCGCTGATCAGGCCCACGGCAAAACCATCGCCCGCGCCTACGGTATCCACCACGTTATCGACGAGAATCGGTGCGACATTGCCCTTTTCACCGTCGGCAGTTTTGTACCAGGCGCCGTCGCAGCCGGTTTTGATCACCACAGCCCGTACACCTTTATCCAGATAGAAATCGGCGATGGCTTCTGGCTGACGATAGCCGGTCAGAATGAACCCTTCTTTCTCACCCGGCAGCACCCAGTCTGCGTACTCTGCCAGCAGATTCAGCTGCTTACGCATTTCCTCCTCGCTGCGCCATAACACCGGGCGCAAATTCGGATCGAAGGAGATGGTTTTGCCGCGCGAACGCATCTCTTTGGCCGCATGTTTGGTCAACTCAAGCGAGCTGTCGGAGAGGGCGGCGGCCACGCCGCTCAGGTGCAGGTGGCGCGCGCCACCAAAATAATCCGCATTAAAATCGTCTGGTGACAGATGGCTGGCGGCGGAGCCTGCACGGAAATATTCCACTTCAGGATCGGAACCGTCATCGACGCGCGACTTGAGCTGAAAACCGGTGCGATAGCGGGTATCGGTGGTCACACTGTGATGATCGACCTTCTCTTTCGCCAGCTGTTGCAGCGTAAAACGGCCGAAACTGTCATCGCCGACGCGGCTGACCCAGCCGACCTGTAAACCAAGGCGCGCCAGGCCGATGGCTACATTCAGTTCGGCACCGGCAATACGTTTGACGAAGCCCTCTGCGGCGGCGAGATCCCCGCTTTGCTGAGCGATAAACATCGCCATCGCTTCGCCAATCGTGACCACATCCAGTTGCTTCATCATCGACTCCTTACAGCGCACGCAGCAATTCAACGTAATGGCGTGTCACGGCCAGCAGATCTTCGCCTTCGAGTGGGAACTCGATGCCGCGCGGCGCATCAGCAGGCAGTGCGTTAAGCAATGTGCGCCAGCTGCCGTCGGTTTCGTCCAGCGCCACCGCACGGAAGCTCTCGCCATGTGGCACCGCGGCTTTCACGTGAATGTAGCTGACGTAACGGCTGAGCTGCGCTGCGGCCTGCAAAGCGTCTTCGCCGGTCCACTGCCAGTTGCCCATGTCGAAGGTCATATCCAGCGGCAGGGCGGCATCGCAGGCACGATGGAAGAAGGTCTGCATCGGGGCCAGTTTGCTGTCTGGCGTTTGATCGTTTTCCACCACCACGGTTACTGGCGATGCGGCGAGTACCTCAACCAGCGCAGCGTCGGAGAGATCGACAAAATGGCCGAGGGCGATTTTCAAACGCTTAGCGCCAATCTGTTCGGCTTCCAGCAGGAACTGCCCCAGACGAGGGTTGAGCGAGCCATCTTCCAGCCACAACGCTTCCGGCACCGAGTAGCTGGCACTCAGCTGCTGTTGAGCAATTGCCTCGTTGAGCGAGTGCAGTCTCAGCAGATCATCTTCGCTGAATAGCTCACGACGGATTTCTACGCCATCCGCGCCAGCGGATTTGATCAGCGGCAGCAGGGCGGTTTGACCACCCAATTCAGCGACTTTGTGCGTGCCGTAGGCGGCGGTGACCACGATGATTTCCGGATGTGCCATGTTGTCTCTCCATTGAACTCGGAAGGATGCGGTCTGAGCCGCCCGTTGTTTTAAATCGATGTCTTAAAAAAAACCTAAATGGAACCGGTTCCAAATGAAAGAAAGAGAGTGTGGAATTATGATCCTGCTCACGAAGTGAGCCGGAGAAAGGGGGATTAACGCAGCGGCTGGCTGGAGCCGCGCACAATGAGCTCACCGGGGAAAACCTGCTCATTGATCGGCTGCTCATTACCGTCAATGCGTGAGATCACCTGTTCCAGCGCCGCATAGCCAATTTGCCAGGTGGGCTGTTTCAGGGTGGTGATGCCCACGCCCGCCAGTGCGGCCCACTCCAGCTCATCAAAACCAAGCAGGCCAATGGTTTCACCCCAGCGCTGTTCGAGCCGCTGCAAGGCGCGCGCCACCTGCAAGGTCAGGGCTCCGTTGGCGGCCATCACCGCGCAGCGTTTGTCACTGTGGCGTTGCTGGAATGTCCGCAGCACCTGCTCCAACTGTTCTGGCTGATGCAGGGGGACTTCGGCGTTTTCCGCCATCACGCCGGCGTGGGCTTTACAGGTGTCATAGAACGCGCCGAGTCGTTCACGGCGGGTGTTAACGCTACCCAAGGGTTCGCTGAGGAACAGCAGGGCATCGTAACCGTTGTCCAGCAGATGCTGGGTGGCAATTTGCGCGGCTTCGGGGTTATTCAGGCCAACCACATCACAGGCGAAGTCAGGAATTTTACGGTCAATCAGCACCATCGGCAGCATCGACTGCTGCAGGCGCTTCAGCACCTCTTCGTGCATCCCGACCGCGTTCACCACGATGCCCTCAACCTGATAGCTGCTCAGCAGTTGCAGATAATACTGCTCGCGATCGACTTCGTTGTTGGTGTTACACATCAGCAGCGTAAAGCCCTGCGCACGGCAGGCCGCTTCGATACCGCTCAGCACATCCACGGAATAGGGATTGGTAATATCCGCGATAATCAGGCCAATCAGCCGCGTGCGGCCACGCTTCAGGCCGCGTGCCATCTGGCTGGGACGATAATCGAGGTCGGCAATCGCCTGTTCAATACGGGCTTTGAGATCGGGCGAGAGCAGATTCACTTCGCCATTAAGATAGCGGGAAACGCTGGTTTTACCGGTTTTTGCCGTGCGGGCAACGTCACTGATTGTGGCTCGTGGCGGCCTGGTCTTCATCGCGTACACCTGAATAATAAAATCAGGCGAAGACTATCACAGCGCGGCGCGCACGCAATCATTGTGCATCAGAAGTGAGGCGCAACATCGGTTGCCACAGCGTCTGGAGCTCCTCAAGCGGTGCACCTTCCAGCAGTTGCAGCACCATTTCGGCCACGCGTTCGCCAATGCGCTGCTGCGATAGCTGCAAAATCGCGTTCACCGGATGATCGATAATGGAGTCATGCGGCAAGCCATCGTAGACATAGAGGGGGATCGCCCGCGCGCCGCTTAAACGGTCGGCCTGCTGCAACGCGATGGCCGCGCCTTCACCCAGCGGCGCACAATCCGTGATGATGGCTTGAGGCGCGATATCCTGCGCCAGCCAGCGCTGTGTTTGCTGGTAACCGGCACGACGTGTTACCGGCAGCGCGGCCAGCATCGTTGGCGCGATAGGTGGTTGATGCTGTGTGAGGGCATCGATAAAGCCGTGGCGACGATCGAGGATATACGTGCAGGGCTCGTTGCCGCCAAGATAGGCAAGCCTTGTCAGCCCTTGTTGCAGGCAGTGTTCAGCGGCCAGCAAGGTGCCTGCATGATTATCGTAATCAAACCAGGCATAAGGTTGCGGCAGCTGGCTGCGGCCCAGCGTGAGAAAGCGATAGCCTTTCTGCTGCAAACGCTGCAGACGGATATCATGCGGTTGGGTATGGGTGAGAATCAACGCATCCAGCGCGCCACTGCGCAGCAAGCGCATCAGCGTGCGGTGCTTATCCTGCGGTTTATCCGGCAGGATCATCAGATCAATGTCATGCTGAGCAAGGCGTTGATCCAGCGTCAACAGCATTTCACTGTAATAGCTGTCATTCAAAGAGGCAGTGCTGACCGGGAAAACCAGCCCGACGGCATTGGCGCGCCCGGTCTTCAGACGGCGCGCGGCATCATTCGGACGATAGCCGCGTGAAGTGGCTTCTTCTTCAATACGTTTACGCGTGGCGGCCGCAACATCGTCATAGCCATTTAGCGCACGACTCACGGTGGTAACAGAGAGGCCGAGGGTAGCGGCAATGGCTTTGAGCGACATGATGACGTTTTCCACCGATCAAATTTTGATCACGCTAGCATAAAGTATTTCACGGCTCTATTGGTTGACGATTATAGAGCGTTATCTGATACAAAAAGCGTCAATTGCGGTGTAAAAACGTGCGGAAAAGCCGATCTGCAGAAACAGATCGGCGAGCGGGATTAACCCAGTGGACTCAGCGTGATCTCGACGCGGCGGTTTTGTGCTTTACCCGCTTCGGTGCTGTTGCTGGCCACCGGATTATCCGGGCCCATGCCCTGCGTGCGCAGACGGTTCTGGGCTACGCCTTGCAGAATCAGGCCGCTGGCCACGCTATCCGCACGCTGTTGCGACAGGCGCATATTCAGCGCGCGCGTACCGGTGCTGTCGGTGAAGCCCACCACATTGACGGCGGTTTTAGGATACTCTTTCAGCACCATCGCGACACCTGTTAAGGTGTTAGCACCTGCGGGTTTCAGGTTGCTGCTGTTAGAGTCAAAGGTGACGTTATTCGGCATATTCAGCACGATGTTATCGCCCTGACGCGTCACGCTGACGCCAGTACCGCGCATTTTATCGCGCAGCTTCGCTTCCTGCACATCCATGTAATAGCCGACGCCACCGCCCAGCGCCGCACCGGATGCGGCACCAATCAGCGCGCCTTTGCCGCGATCTTTCTTCGACGATGACAACACGCCAACGCCTGCACCCAGCACGGCACCTAAGCCCGCGCCGATGCCGGATTTCCCGGCCTGCGATTCGCCGGTATAAGGATTGGTGGTACAACCGGACAGCATAACGCTGCCGCTGAGTAACAAGGCCAGCGTCAAACTACGCTTTTTCATTGAAAATCCCTCACAAAGTCACACGGGGAAAATGCCCCAAAACGGCACTATTATGCCGTTCAATAATGGGGAAATGCGTGAGGGTCAGTCTTAAAGTGTAAAGTTTTGCGTTAAAGATTATCAGGATGGCAGAAACAGCTGGTTTGATGATCGTTAATCAGCCCACACGCCTGTATAAATGAATGGCAGGTTGTGGGACCGACGAATTTAAAACCACGCTTCTTTAACGCCTTAGAGAGCGCAATGGCAGGCTCGGAGGTGGTGGGCGCCAGCTTGTAATCGGCGAAACGGTGCAAAATCGGCTGATTATCGACGAATGACCAGATAAAGCGTGAAAAGTCTTCGCCTTCCGCTTCCAGCGCCAGCATGGCTTTGGCGTTATTGATGATCGCCTCCAGCTTGCCGCGATGACGAATTAATCCGCTGTCTTGCAGCAAGCGCAGCATGTCTGCCTCATCCATCAACGCCACGGCCTGAGGATCAAATTCGTGGAACGCGCGACGATAGTTCTCACGTTTCTTGAGCACGGTGATCCACGACAAACCCGCCTGTTGTCCCTCAAGGCAGATCATTTCAAATAAGGCCCGCTTATCAGTTTGCGGCACACCCCACTCATTATCGTGGTACGCCAGATAGAGTGGATCCTGTGTTACCCAGCCACAACGTTGCATATTACTCTCCCTAAGCATGAGGAAAATACAGTTAATCCCTTGACGTATTACAGAATCGATTAATAGTTAATCAATGGGTGCCGATAATCAATAAACCTGAATCTTAACGCCCGTATCCTTTCTGGCTCGTCAGGAGTCTTTCATGTTGCAGAAAAGTGAGTGGACAGGCCAGCACAATCTCATGCTGGCTTTTGGCAGTGTGTGGCTGTTATTTGCGGCGCTGCCGGCTTACGCATGGGATGAATCGGGCGCGGATTATGTGCCGGATTACAATGCGATACTTGCTGAAAAGATTTCCAGTCATCACCTGATGTTGACAGAAGATCGTGACACCAGCCTGATGGATGCCGCGCTTAATTCACCGGATGAGAGCGCGATGGTGCTGCACAGTGAAAAAGCCAGCGTGGGGAATGCCCCCTTTGCTAACCGCTATTCGGCAGGCTGGCAGATGCCGATGAGTGCGACGCTGCGCACCGGTCCGGTGGCGCAATTCGCGGTGGATGATTCGCGAGTGAGTTGCCCGAAGTGTGAATTTGTCGATGGCAATCACGCCGGATATATTGCCTCACTGGGCTGGCGAGCTGATTCCACCCTTGACTGGATTTCACCCTGGGCACAGGTTAGCTACAGCCATCAATTGAGTGATGAAAATGCGTCATCGCTGCGCGATCGCCCCGAGGAGATCGGCCATGAAAGCAACTGGGTGGATGTCAGCGTGGGGGCCAATGTGCCGTTTGGGCAAAATATGGCGGCTTTCGCCTCCTTCTCGCAAACCGGGGCGGTGGTCAGCGGTGAGCAGTTTATTTACAGCCTTGGCGTCAGCGCCAGCTTCTAAATCCTGCGCGATCCATCGCGTTAAAACAGGTACACTGACCACTTAGCGCTAAACCTATCGGCGCTCCGGGTTGGTCAACGTCAGGTTTCTTCATGTCAGTTAAAATCTTATCTTCAACGCTGGTGGGGCTGGATGGCTTTTGCCAGGATCCGCTTGCCGTGTTGCAGCAGGCCGATAACGGCGTGCTGGCGGTGCTGCACAACAATGCGCCCGCTTTTTATGCGCTGACACCGCAGCGTCTGGCACAGTTGCTGGCGCTGGAAGCCGCAGTGCAGCAGCCAAATGATGTCACGCTGGATGACAGCCTGTTCCATACCGATGCGGCACCGATTGCCACACCGGTAGGCAAGTTTGCCATGTACGCGGGCTGGCAGCCGGATCACGATTTTCAGCGGCAGGCCGCCATCTGGGGTGTGGCGCTGAATGAACCGGTCACCGCAGCCGAACTGGCTACCTTTGTGGCTTACTGGCAGGCCGAAGGCCGACTGTTCCATCATGTGCAGTGGCAGCAGAAACTGGCGCGCAGCGTACAAATGAACCGCGCTGCTAATGGCGGTCAGCCCAAGCGCGATGTCACCCAGATCAGCAATACTCAATATGATATTCCCGATGGATTCCGAGGTGAGTGATGAAAACGCCGAACGATCTTTTCAGTCGCCTGAAAAAATTTATGCCTGCGGATGTGCAGCCGAAATTTAAAAACGGTGAAGAGCTGCTGGCGTGGAATCAGGAGCAGGGCCGTCTGCGCTCCGAAGCCATCGTGCGCGAAAACCGCGCCATGAAAATGCAGCGTATCATGGGGCGTTCCGGTATCCGTGAGCTGCACATGAACTGCTCGTTTGATAACTATCGTGTCGAGAATGATGGTCAGCGCAAAGCACTCGCGCTGGCGCGGGAGTATGCCGCCGGGTTCGACAACAGCATCGCCAGCTTCGTGTTTTCTGGCCGCCCTGGCACCGGAAAAAACCATCTGGCCGCCGCCATCGGTAACGACCTCATTCTGCGTGGCAAAAGCGTATTGATTGTCACCGTGGCCGATTTGATGTCGAGCATGAAAGGCACCTTCAGCGGTGGCAGCGACATCACCGAAGAGCGCTTGCTGCAGGATCTTAGCCATGTGGATCTGCTGGTGATCGATGAGATCGGCATGCAGAGCGAATCCCGCTACGAAAAAGTGATCATCAATCAGATTGTCGATCGTCGCTCATCGTCAAAACGCCCAACCGGCATGTTGTCGAATCTGGACCCGGCGGGAATGAACGGCTTATTAGGTGAGCGCGTGATGGATCGTATGCGTCTCGGCACCAGTTTGTGGGTGCGCTTCGATTGGGAAAGCTATCGCAGCCGTGTACGCGGTGATGAGTATTGAGTCAGGTGGGCGCGCGATGAAAGTAGCCGGTAAAGGCCCCGCATTACTTCGATTAAACAACCTTAAGCGCGTGATGACGCAACTGCGTAGCACACGTATTACTTCCCGCCAGGATATCGCGCTGGCGCTGCAGCTGAGTAAAAACACCGTATCCCTGATTGTGGATGATTTGCTGGCGCAGGGCCTGATTCACGAACTCGGCCCGGTGAGCGTGGCAGCGGCTGGACGCCCAAAAATCGAAATTTCGCTACGCGCGGAAAAGCTAAAAAGCGCCGGCATCATGGTGGAGCGCAACGCCATTCACTGGCGCGTCTGTGATTATTTCTCGCAGGTGATTGCGGAACAGACCTGGCAAACGGCGACCGCCGATCCTGAGCAGCTGCTGCGTGAGCTGGAGGAAGTGTGCCAGACCTTGCACGCCGCGCATCCTGAACTGCTGGGCATCGCCGTAGGCTTTCCCGGCATTATCGATCCACAGCGCGGCAGGGTGCATTTTTCCGCCCATCTTGGCTGGCAGGATGTCGATGTTTTGACGCCGCTGGTCAGCGCCTGCCGTTTGCCGCTGCGCATTATGCATAACGTCAAAGCCGCTGCGCTGCTCTCGGTGGAGCAACTCGATCTGGATAGAGCACAAAGCCATTTTTATCTGCGTATCGGTGAAGGGGTTGGCGGTGCGCTGGTGGAACAGGGCGAAGTGTTTGTCGGCAGCAGCTGGACCGCCGGGGAGATTGGTCATTTGCAGGTGCAACCGAAAGGGCTGCGTTGTAGCTGTGGACGTTCAGGCTGCCTGGAAACGCTGATCAGTCAGCCCGCAATTCAACAGCAGTTGGGGCAGCGTAAAACAGGACTGCGCTGGCAGAATGCCGCCAGTGAACCGCAGATCGTGAGTGAAGTGATGGCGTTCACCGGTCAACATTTGGGCCACGCCCTGAGCCATGTGATGCAGCTGGTGAACCCGGCGAGCATCATTATTGATGGGCCGTGGAATACGCATCCTGCCTTTATCCAGGCGGTTGAAGAAACGGCGCAGGCCAGCACGCTGGCCTTTACCTTCTCCCACACGCAGCTGCATTTCCTGCCGCAGCGTATTGATCCTGCCAACGGTTTGGCGCTGGCGGTGATTGAGCAATATGAGCGCGCCATCTCTTAGGCGCGCTTCATCACATTAATGCCGTGGAATATCAAATGACTCGCTGGATTTGGTCGTTGAGGTGCTCTGTGGCAAATCAGCCTCAACGTTAAACTTCTCCAGCACCAGCCCATGAATTTTCTCCAGCGACACGCCCGCGGTCTCTGGCAGGTAGCGGAAGGTAAAGAAGTACATTCCCAGAGAGAAAATCGCGAACAGCAGCAGAGGGAAACCACCGTGGAACAGATCCAGCAGCATCGGGCTGCTGTTCATGATCGGGAAAGTACTGCTGATCACAAAGTTCGCCAGCGACATGGCACAGATGGAAATCCCGACGCAGATCGAACGAATTTCGGTAGGGAAGATTTCGCCCAGCACGGTCCAGACAATCTGGCCCCAGGTCATGCCAAAGAAAATCATATAGGCAAACAGACCCACCACCGCCAGCATACCCGGCAGGTGATAATAGAACGCGATGAACGAGTAAGCGAGGCAGATGCAGGAGGTGATAGCCCCCAGCAGCAGCAGCTTACGGCGGCCAATTTTATCAATCACCATCATGCCCGCCAGCACGCCAATAAACTGACAAATCGACAGCCAGAAGGTCTGCAGCAACGCCGAATCGGTGCTGCCCGCCACGTTCTTCAGCAATGTCGGACCGAAGTACTGAATGACGTTAATGCCGCTGATCTGGTTACCGACCGCCAGACCGATACCGATGATCAACAGCGGAATGGTGGTTTTATCCAGGCGCAGGCGCGATTTATGTTGGTGTGCGGTTTTGTCTGAGAACGAGTGTTTGATTTCATTGAACACGCTCTCGGCATGCTCGCGGTTGGAAATTTTGGTCAGCGTATCCAGCGCTTCATCGTATTTGCCCTTGAGCACATTCCAGCGCGGAGATTCCGGGATAAAGGCGATGAAAAAGATGAACAGTGCACAAGGCACCAGTGCAGTAGCCAGAATATAACGCCAGCCCATGTTGATCATCACCTCGGGCAGCGTCGATTTGGTGATGAAGTAGTTGGTCAGTAACACCACCGATTGTCCACCGACACAGCATACCGCATAGAGTGCAGTGGTACGGCCGCGAAACTTCGAGGGCGACAGTTCCGCGAGGTAAATCGGCGAAATCACCGAGGCGAGGCCAATCGCCAGCCCACCAATGATGCGGAACAGCACAAACACCGTGAAGTTGTGGGCGATGGCGGTGCCGATCACCGAAACGGTGAACAGCAACGCGGTAATGGCGAGCGATTTTTTGCGTCCGAGTTTGTCGCTCAGTCGCGGGGCAATAAAGCAGCCTACTAAGCTACCCAGCAGAATGTTGGAAACGGCCCAGCCGATTTCTGCGGGGGTTAACTGGAAATATTCACTTAAAGGTTCGATTGCACCGGAGATAATTGAAGAGTCATAGCCCATTAGCAGTCCGCCAAATGCCGCGACGGTACAGCAGAGTATGACGTACTTCATGTTGTAGCGTTTTTGCCTGGTATCCATTGTTATAGCCCCTTGTCTCTACGGCCTGAACGTTACGTGTTCAGAAAGAGGAGTGGTGTAGGTTATCGATGTTCAGCGTTTTTCACTCAAGGTCATCGCGTTGGAATATATGTTCTAAATGATGGTTTTTAGATCATTTTTTCCAGAAAGTGTGAACGACGTTGCGAAAATTGCTGATGGCAATATTCACGGTAGGGCCATATTTGGCTGAAATGATAGGTTTTTTATCAGAGGCGAGAGGCGTGATATGACTATTCTTGTTTTTTCTTGCAACGGTGTGAAATTTTTATTCTGTAATGTGACGCTGATTTCTCTCTCTGAGGGAGGTTAAGCGTAGGTTTCATTTTTTGCCGGGCAACGGGCATAATACGTTGATTGACAGGCCATCTTTGCGGACGTCGCAATGAAAACGCAGCGCATCACTCTGGACGATATTGCTACCCTGGCGGGCGTCACCAAAATGACGGTAAGCCGTTATTTACGTACCCCGGAAAAGGTTAAAACGGAAACGGCGGAGAAAATCGCCAGCGTCATGGCTGAAATCGGCTACGTCCCCGATAGCGACAACACCACCGCAACCAAACAGAGTCAGCCGCGTATTGGCGTGCTGGTTCCTTCGTTTAACAACCAAATCTTTGCCGATCTGCTGGCGGGCATTGAGTCGGTCACCAGTGCGCACGGCTATCAGACGCTGGTGGTCAATTACGACTACAACGCCCAGCGTGAAGAGGAGCAGATCGCCACCGTGCTGGCGTTCAATATCAAAGGGCTGATCCTCACCGAATCCGTGCACACGGTGCGCGCCGAGAAATACCTCAATGCCGCCAATATTCCGGTGGCGGAAGTGATGGGGCTGACGGAAGCCAGCGGGCGGATCAACGTCGGTTTTGATAACTATCGCGCCGGTTACGATATGACATCGATGCTGCTGGCCAGCGGCAAACAGCGCGTCATCTATTTTGGTTCGATGTCCGATCGCCGCGATGAGCAGCGCTATGCGGGTTATCGTGATGCGGTAGAAGCGGCGGGCTTCCCGGCGGGAAGAATTGTGCCGAACAAGGTCTCTTCAGTATCGATTGGTACGGGCATGATGACGCTGGCACGCCAGCTCTATCCGGAAATGGACGCGATTCTCTGCACCAATGATGATTTAGCTGTCGGCGTATTGCAGGAGTGTCAGGCAGCCGGAATTGCCGTGCCACAGACGATGGCGATTGCCGGTTTTCACGGGCTGGAGATTGGCCAGGCCACCACGCCGCGTTTAGCCAGCGTGATCACGCCACGTTTTGAGATGGGTAAAGTCGCCACCGAGATTGTGCTGAAGAAGATTAACCAGCAGCCGACTATTGAACAGGTCAATCTGCATTATCGACTCTCGATGGGAGCGACTATCTAAATACGACAAACCCCCTTCAGGTTACCCGGATGGGGGTTTTTTAATGGCCTGACTATTCAGTCAAACGGGTCAATCACGCGCGGTGGTGGTTGGTGGCGTAATCGATGGCTGAGCGTGATGCGCTCGTTTCAGGAAACGACTCTCCAGCAAATTCCACGAGGTGTAAGCCAGCGCGAGCGTAATCACGATGGTCAATCCCAGCCCCAGGAAGGCATTGATATCGAACACGCCGAAATGTTGCAGGACCTGAATGATCGGCCAGTGGTAAAGATACATGCCATAGGAAAGATCGCCGTACTGACTGATTTTGATCTCTTTGCACAGATTGGTGCAGAACAGAATCACCACGGAAGAGAACGCTACTGGCTCGACAATAAAGGCATAATCGGTCGACTTAAACAGCAGGAACACCACCAGAGAAATAATCGTAATCTCTTTCAGGCGATCAAAGGTCGGTTGGTGCACCGCCAACAGGCTACCAAAGAAGAAGTAAGATGAGAGTGCGACAAACTGCTTCGCTAAAGTATCGGCTTTCGGACCGGTGTACACCGAAGTGAAGTAGAAGAACCAGGCGCATGAGATAACGAAGATCGCGCCCCACACTTTAAGAGGGTTTTTCTTCATCATCGGAACAATCAATGGCAGCAGGACATACAGCGTCAACTCAGCTTTGATGGTCCACAGCGATCCATCCATCGGCTGATTCGGGTTGTTGGTGAACACGCCGGGCAACGACGCCTGAATGAAGTTTAGGAAAGAGAAGTTAGCGACGAGATACTTGATAGTTTCTTTATTTTTCAGGAAATCCATCAGCGGTAGCGTCGTAAGGCACATCCCAATCACAAAGCACAGAATGATGACAAATATATAAGCCGGCAAGATACGTTGCGCACGCTTAATAAAATAGGACGTGAGTGATTTGCTTCTTAAGTAACTTTTTGCAATAAGAAAACCACTTATTGCGAAAAAACCTTTTACTGCAAAGTCACTATTTAGGAAGTGATCGAGAAAACGAATGTCGACGTTTCTGGTTACTTCTGCGCTATGCACCAGCATCACGATAAAAGCGAGAGAGAATCGGACGATGTCAAAATTGTTTTTTTCGTTCATATTTGCGTTCTTTCATTGAGTGACGTCGCGCCAGAAAAATCAGGGGAAAACAGGTATCGCTCTAATAAGAAAACTCCGAACTCTGCTGGCGCAGTTATGAGCCTATTAGAGGTTTAAAAAAATCAAAAAGCAAGCAATGACCAGGGCCATAAAAACATTCAGACTTTCCTTATGCGTCCATCAGTTTTATCTGAGATTAAAAGAAAAAACGCTAACCAGAGGTTAGCGTTTTGGCGGCTTAGCGGAATATCTTAAAGGTATGTGAAACTTCATAACCGGTAATCGACTGTTTGCTTGAAATGGTATTGTAGTATAGATAATAGAGCACCATTAACACCGTCACGCCAACAGCGAGCAGTTTTTTCAATTTTTTGGTTTCCCAGATACACAGGGAAATAAGCACCGGTTCAACTTGCAGCAGGAAGTTCGCTAAACGACCGCCTGATGCATAATCCTGCAGCGCCATCCTCAGTCCCGCACCAAGCGCGAAGGTAATGACCAGGATGTAATAAGTATTAAACTTTACCGGATCGAAGTTTTTGATTCGGTCACTCAGCAGCATAAAGCTGAAGATAAACACAAAGCCAATATTCTTCAGGTTTGATAGGGTAAAAATCCCCTGATCCTGCGTTGATTCCTGATTAGCATAGCCCATGGCCCTGTCACCTAATCCGCCCAGATGACTGGATAGCAGTGCGATCAGCGCTGAACTCCCCATAAAGGCGAGAGGTAAACTGGCGACGACAATGATAATAGGAATGTATTTGTTTTTCCTGACAATCATCGCCATCGGAATCAGGAGAGCAACAATCCCTGTGGCGTGACTGATGAAGGAAAGAATAAAGGTGGTTATTATCCCGGATTTACTACGACGGGACATGTGATAAACAAAGCCCATTAAGAAGGCGGAACATAAGCCAAATCGAATCTGGTTCATGTCTTTGTTGATAAATAAGTGCGCGGAGTAGACTGCTAAGGCGACAATTGGCAACGGTGTCAGTTTACGGAAATACCATGCGTTAACGCACACGGCAATCACAGTAAAGACATACATAAAGATATCGGGGTTAGCAGTAAATATACGCGTTAATCCCGCAATCGCATATATCGCCGGTTCGTAACGGAATTCATCCGCGGTGCGCCAGAATCCTTCAATAGTAATTTTATCGACGAAATGAACAAAGAAATCACGATACTGGAAATCATCGAGTCCCGTACCCAGACCACGAATGCCGCCGAAAGTAAAAAGCACTACAACGGCAACAAAATAAACGTATGATCTGATTTGTGCTGTGTTTTCATTTTTACTTAACATGACTTCGACGAGAGCGACAAAAGTCAGGCTAAGACTTATGATCCAGTAAATTCCCATGGTCACAGATTCTTATAGTTTAAAATTTACTTATAACATATGGCCTTGTTGCCGTAAACATGAGAAAAGTCTAATTTTTTCTGGCCCGGTATTATACTGAATGCAGGCAGGGGATATTATTTGTTACTTTACTCAGGCTATTCATTTAATTTGGTTCTCTCTGGGGTAAGTGTTGCGCTGCAAAGCTTGAGGTTTTCAATCGGCTTTGCCATTTGTCACTGTTTTTATTCAGGATTTGGAGCCATCGAGATGAAGTTACCTCAATCAACTGCTCTTCTTTTTCTTCTGTATCTTCCAGCTGCGTTTGCCAATAAGGAAATTCCTATCTGGCCAAATGAAGTGTCAGTAAATAATAAATTTATTAATTTCAGTAAAAACCCGGACATCAATAATCGTGCTGTCACAAATGTCGATTCTCCAGAAATGATTTATGTTCCTCCAGCGGGAAAGAATAATCACTCTGCTGTGCTAATCATTCCTGGTGGGGGTTTTTCTTATATAATGCAGGACGCTGAAGGGCTGGATGTCGCAAAAGTGTTGAGCCAGAAAGGTTATTCCTCATTTGTTTTAATTTATCGAATGCCGCACGGTGGTTCAGAGGTTAACCGTAATAATGCATTTTCTGATGCACAACGAGCCATGCGCATGATTCGCGGCAATGCGGCGAATTATCATATCGCTGGCGACCAGATTGGCGTGATGGGCTTTTCAGCTGGTGCCTTCCTTGCTGCCAACCTAAGCAACAATGCGGATGCCACCAATTATTCCGCAGTAGATAAGCTGGATCAGATTCCGGCACGACCAGATTTTAGCGCCCTGATCTATCCGGTGCTGTCGTTAAAAGATGGCGTGACGCATGTCGGTACCCGCACGGCGATGTACGGCAAGGATATCAGCGAGGCGGTGATCGATCAGAATTCACAGGAAAACCGCGTCAGCGACAAAACTCCCCCGACCTTCCTGGCACAGGCGCTGGATGATGGCACCGCCTCCCCCAGAAACTCCTTACTGATGTTCGACGCGCTACGTAAAAACAAGGTGAAGGTCGAGATGCATCTTTTCCAGCAGGGCGGCCATGGTTTTGGTACCGGCGAGAAAAAGAATATCCCCGCCAAAAACTGGCTGACCCTGTTTAGTGACTGGCAGGCGACTCTGGTGAAGCCATAGCGAAAAGGCGGGATAAATTGTTGCTGCCGGGCGGCTTTGGTAAAGTGTCGTGAACTTTAGAGGAATGATCCATGCCCCGCGACAACCGAATGTCCCGCTCACTGCACGCCTTAATTCATCTTGATCGGCACGTTAAACGCGCCACTTCGGAAGCGATGGCGAAGATGTTGGGCACCAATCCGGTGGTGGTACGCCGCATGATGTCTGGCCTGCGCGAAAAAGGCTATGTGGTCTCGGAGAAGGGGCACGGCGGCGGTTGGGAGCTGCGGGTGGAACTCAGCGCGATTACGCTACTGGATGTGTATCAGGCGATTGGGTCGCCAGCGCTGTTCAGTATCGGGCCTGCTGCCGATCCTTCGCCGTGTTTAGTTGAACATGCGGTCGATGAGCGTCTGGATCAGGCGCTCCATGAAGCGGAAGTGCTGCTGCTTCAACGCTTTAGCCACATCACCGTGGCTGATATTGCCGATGATTACCTCAAGAAAATGGCAAAACTGGGGCTGGAATCTGAGCCCCATCCGCTGTGCAGTGAATAACCTCAATCCTGCTTCTGCAAAGTGATCTGCGCATTGTGCTTCATCACATGCGTGGTGACCGCTGCCTGGAACACTTTGAACATCAAACCGTTGATAAAGGTGGTCAGGGTTATGGTAATGAACGCTGTCATCACCCAATCAATGAGTGCCATATCGCTGTGCAATAGCGCAGGGCGATAAATCACCATGCCCGCGAGCACCGTCCAATGGCTCATGCAGTAAAAGCAGTGGAACAGATGGCCGAGCTGCGCGTGCTTTTTGGCGGTCCACGCGCGTAAGCCAGCAAACAACTCGGTTTGCGTGAGGGTCATCGCGATACTGCCCGCTGCCAGAGCTATCGCGACACAAGTTCCCACGTCTGAAGTCATCCAACTATTCATACATCCTCCTGGCAGGCATTTTTCATGTAACTTACAATATTACATGATGATGTAAGCTGCAAGCGTCGGGTCAGAACGACAGCCATTAAAGTTTGGCGAGATATCGTTATTTATTGGCTTTAACGCTAAACATAGCCAGCTGAGGCTTTTTTATAATGTTGCTGACTTTTTAATCCGCCATCAGGAGGAAAGATGGATATTCACGCAGCTTGTATGCATCAACTGATGCTCTGGATCGAAGACAATATTGAACAGCGACTGACGCTGGAGACGGTGGCGCGGCGTGCGGGCTATTCGCAGTGGCATCTGCAACGCATGTTCCGCCACCATACTGGTATCGCGCTGGGCAGCTATATTCGCGAGCGTAAACTCACGGCATCGGCGATTGCGCTGATGAACGGTCATATGCCGTTGATGGATATTGCGATTAAGTATGGCTTTGAGTCGCAGCAGACATGGTGCCGCACCTTCCGCCGCATGTACGATCTGCCGCCCGGCGCGTTTCGTCGCAAATATCATCACAGCCTGCCAGCGATCGATGGGCCTACGAGTCTTCTGATACTGCAACCGCAGACGCGTCAGGCGGCGTAAAGTATTTGCCGGGCGTGGAACCAAAGGCGCTGCGGAAGGCGCTGATGTAACTGCTCACGCTATCAAAACCGACCTGCCACGCTACCTGCTGCACACTTTTGCCGTCGGCCAACCCTTCCAGTGATTTCAATAGCCGCGACACCTGGCGATAGCGCGAGAGGCTCATGCCCACTGCGCTGGCCCAATGACGGCTAAGGCTACGTGGACTCAACCCCGCCCACTGTGCCAGCTCGGGGCCAGTGCGGGTATCCGCCGGATTATCCATCAACAAGCGCGCAATCTGCCGCAGACGCGGCTCTTCGGGGAGTGGCAGCGTCAGCGCATGCTCGGTGGACTCATACAGCTCATCAAGAAACACATCGCATAACCGATTGTAACGATCGCTGCCCCAGCTATCCGGCGACAAATTTGCCAGCCGCTCAGCCAGCGGTTCCAGCACCGAAGGGCAGGAGAGTAGCACCGGATGTTTTGGCAGCGGTGCCGTCAGCGCTTCATCCACCAACACCGTCCAGCCGAGCACGCGACCTGGCCCGATAATCGCGTGTTCGAAGTGTGGCGGAATCCACCCCACCAGGCGCGGCGGATTGGCGAAGATGCCCGAGGGCGTGTTGACCGTCATCATCCCTTGCTTCAGACAGTAAAGTTGTCCGGCGGCATGTCTATGGGTGCGGCTTTCGCGATCAAGCTGTTTCGATAATGACGCCGCAATCACTTTGGGTGCATTGGGTTGCAGCAGTTTTTTGCGCAGCTCATCCGCACGCGGATCGCCGGAGAAGGTCAGGTTGTCGGTGGGATGGATGAGCATGGGTGATTCCGCAATAGCCAGCGTGAAAGACAGTATAGAATCATGAACAAGCTGATTTTTAAACAGAGCTCAGTTGTTCGGTTTTACCGAATAAATGCATTGTGCAGGTGAGGTAAAGAGATTGGAACAAGTGGCGGAGAAGAGTGCAGAAGTAAAGTGCCAACCTTGCTCTACATCCTCAGGCTGAAATTTTCCAACTTGTAATGATGACTTACAGGTTGCCTAAGCCAATCATTTAGAAATGAGTAACAGTAAGAGGAAGGTGGCGGAAGATCACAGGAGTCGAACCTGCCCGGGACCGCTGGCGGCCCCAACCGGATTTGAAATCCGGCCGCCTCACCGGAGACGACGATCTTCCTTTGAAGATGCCGCGCAATTATAGCGACAACCCAGCGCAAAATCTTGATCTTAGCCGTGCGCTACAGCACGTTCTCACGCTCTGATATGAAGCGTCGCCGCGCAGAGGTGATTAAATTCTCCACCTAAGGCTACAGTTATGATTTCTCACTGCATCAGGAGCTGAACATGGTTATCGGGATCGATTTAGGCACCTCTGGCGTCAAAGTGGTGTTGCTGGATGCGCAAGGGCAGGTTGTCGCGGTGGAGAGCGCGCCATTGCAGGTATCGCGTCCGCAGCCGTTGTGGAGTGAGCAGGATCCCGAAAGCTGGTGGAGTGCCACGGACAAGGCGATGCAGGCGCTGGCGCAGCAGCACGATCTCAGCGGCGTGAAGGCCATTGGTCTGAGCGGTCAGATGCACGGCGCCACGCTATTGGACGCTGAGCACCAGATACTGCGTCCGGCGATTCTGTGGAACGACGGGCGCAGCAGTGAGCAGTGTCGGGAACTGGAGCAGCGCGTACCGGATTCGCGCCAGATTACCGGCAACCTGATGATGCCCGGTTTCACTGCACCCAAATTGTTATGGGTGCAGCAGCACGAACCCGGTGTGTTTAAACGAGTGGCGAAAGTTCTGCTGCCCAAAGATTACCTGCGCTGGCGGATGAGCGGTGACTTCGCCAGCGACATGTCCGATGCAGCCGGCACGATGTGGCTGGATGTGGCACAGCGTGACTGGAGTGATGCCCTGCTCAGCGCCTGCGATCTCAACCGCAGCCAGATGCCTGCGCTTTATGAAGGCGATCAGATCACTGGCACTTTGTCGCCTGACGTTGCCGCACGCTGGAAGATGAACGCGGTGCCGATCGTGGCGGGCGGTGGTGATAACGCGGCTGGCGCAGTGGGTGTCGGCATGGTGGCGCCGGGTCAGGGCATGTTGTCGCTCGGCACCTCTGGCGTTTACTTCCTGGTCAGCGACGGCTATCTCAGCAATCCGCGGCGAGCGGTGCACAGTTTTTGCCATGCGCTGCCCAATCGCTGGCATTTGATGTCGGTGATGCTGAGTGCCGCATCCTGCCTTGACTGGGCAGCCACCTTAACTGGCTGTAAAGACGTGCCTGAGCTGCTGGCGGAAGCGGAAAAAGCCAACGGTGAAGCCGCACCGATTTTATTTTTGCCATATCTGTCCGGTGAGCGCACCCCGCACAACAATCCGCAGGCGCAGGGCGCATTTTTTGGTTTGACCCATCAGCATGGCCGTCCTGAACTGGCGCGCGCGGTGCTGGAAGGCGTGGGCTTTGCGCTGGCAGAAGGCATGGACGCGGTGCATGAGTGCGGGGTGCAGCCGCAAACCGTGATGCTGATCGGCGGCGGCGCGCGCAGTGCGTACTGGCGGCAAATGCTGGCGGATATCAGTGGATTAACGCTGGAGTATTGCCACGGCGGTGAGGTAGGGCCAGCTCTTGGTGCTGCACGTCTGGCGCAATGGGCGATTGATCCGCAGAGCGAGTGGCCCGCGCCAGAGTTGGTGCAGCGGCATCAGCCCGATGCGGCTCATCATCAGGCTTATCAGCCGCAGCGTGAGAAGTTTGCGCAGTTGTATCAGCATCTCAAACCGCTGATGTCCTGATTCGGTTAAGTGATGGCCGGATTGGGGCGTGGTTTTTATATTTATTCCGCTATGATAGGCAAATCAGGTTAGTTCCTTATGGCCTGAATTGTCCTTAGCACGCTCCCTTCACCGGAGGGAAAGACATCCAGAGAGGCTGAGGCAGCAGCAATGTTACGTTAACCCTCGAACAGTTCTCTGCCACGCAGAGGCTGAGGGAAACACATCACCTACCCTGGAGCCTTTAATGCCGCAGCCCGTCTATTTTCTGGTTCTTCCTGGCGTGATGGCGCTCGATCTCACTGGTCCGGCGGAAACGCTGCAACTGGCGGATGGCTTTTTTGCTCTGCACTACATTGGCCCGCAAGCCAGCGTGCGCTGCTCCACCAGCATGACGATCGCGGATATTGCGCCACTTCCCGAGCAGCTACCCGATAACAGCCTGCTGGTGGTGCCCGGCGTGTATGACTCCAAAGTCTGGTTCGATACGGCACCTGCCGCCGCCGCGCGCGACTGGCTCCGCTCGCAGCAGTCCGCCATCCAGTCTAAACGCATCACATTAGTCTGCATCTGTTCCGGTGCACTGCTCTCGGCGCAGGCCGGATTGCTAAATGGTGTGCAATGCACCACTCACCACGATGTGTTACCGCGCCTGAAAGCCGCCGCACCGGCCGCATTAGTGAAAGATAACCGCGTGTTCGTGGAAGATCATGGCATCTGGACCAGCGCAGGCATCACGGCGGGTATCGATCTGGCGCTGCATCTGATCAACCGGCTTTGCGGCGCACCGCAGGCGCTGAAGGTGGCGCGGGAAATGGTGGTGTGGTTCCGGCGTTCGGGTGACGATCCCCAGCTCTCGCCGTGGCTGCGCTATCGCAATCACCTGCATCCGGCGATTCACCGGGCGCAGGACGTGATGATCGCCCATCCCGAGCATGACTGGTCACTGACCGCGCTGGCCGAGCGCGCGCATGTCAGCGAGCGTCATCTCACGCGCCTGTTCCGCCAGCATCTCGGCATCAGCGTGCGGGAATACCATGAACAGCTGCGTTTGGTAATTGCGCGTCAGCGCCAGCAACAGGGCGAAGCGGCGGAGAAAGCTGCTCTGGCGGCCGGGTTCTCCTCGGCACGCCAGTTGCGTCGCGCGCATCAGCGCTGGGACGATCAGCTCACCAGATGATGTTTATCTACGCGTTTGAGCAGCATCGCTAGCAGCAAACTGCCGATCAGCGTGATGCCAAATACCCACGGCAGATCGAGCCACGGACGTGACATATCGTCGTAATGGTTGGTGCGCAGATAGTGGATAAACAGCGCGTGAAAGCCATATATCGGCAGTGAATAGCGCGAAATCGTCGCCAGCATCGGCAGTGTGCGGCTGCTCAGCACATTCTTGAACAGCACCAGCAAGCTGATGGCGGCGATAAACACCAGCGGACCGCAGTAAAGATACCAGGTGTCGTTGAATGCGCCGTTGATTTTTAGCATCTGTTTGGTGCCGAGCGTAATGCCAATCCAGCAGGCGATAAAGCCCAATCCCGCCAGCCAGCTGATGCCGCGCTTATCGGTGTCCATGCAACCAATCGCCCGCCCCAGCAGCGCGTACAGCAGGTAGTAAATGCTGTCGCCGCTGACGTAAAGATTCACCGGCAACCAATGAAACGGCCCCAGCGACTGGCTCACGGTGTTGGGATTGGCCAGCACCGCCAGCACCACGACCAGCAATGCGACGTAGCGCGGCTGCACGCTTTTCACCTGAATCAATGGCGACAGCAGGTAGATGCCGATAATGGCGAAGAAAAACCACAGGTGATAGAACACCGGTTTTTGCAGCAGTTTTAGCAGCGAACGACCTTCGCTAATCGGCGTCAGCCAGGTGATGTAGGCCAGCGCCACCGCGCTGTAGAACAATAAACACAGTACGATGCGCAGCAGATGTCGCCCTTGCGCGCTGCGTTCGCCAAAGAACAGATAGCCTGAAATCATAAAGAACAGCGGCACACAGACGCGCGACGCGGAGTTGAGCAGGTTCGCCACATCCCAGCTAATACCCGTGACGGCCATCGGGCCGGTGATATACCAGGTGGTGGTGTGAATGACGATCACCATCAAGCAGGCAACCGCACGTAAGTTGTCGATCCAGTGTATTTTTTGCGACATGGCTTCCTCGTCGGCAATACGTCCGTGCGAAGAAGGGTAGTCACAGCGTGATGCGTCAACAACCTTTGGGACTGAAATTCGGATCACTCTGTTACGGGTGACACTGCCTGGTCGCAGCGTGAGGACAGCCCGGCAATAGCCGTGGTGCTCTGGTCTGCACGCCGGCATTCTCACCCAAACGAATAAAGCGACCACGTTTCACCGTGGCCGCTTTGGTGAATAAAACGGATGAGCCTCAGGCGATAAATCGCGCCGCAACCGAGTGTGTGCTGAACAATGGATTAATCACGCATCCGGTGTTTGCCTGGCGGTGACTTAATCGCGGACGAGGAACTTCTCGATTACCGCTTCGTTCGGCTCTACGCCCAGACCTGGCTCACTCGGTAACCAGGCGTAACCGTCGGCGATGCGCACCGGTTTTTTCGCCAGCGAGCGACTGATCTCACCTGGCTCCACGCAATACTCCATCACCAGCGCGTTCTCAATCGCACACAGGAAATGCAGCGAGGCGGCGGTGTTGATGTCGGTGGTGAAGTTGTGGTTACACACTTTTCGACCACGGCTGTGCGCGTAGCTGGCGATCTCCATCGCCTGGGTAAAGCCGGTGCGTGTCAGATCGATCTGCACGATGTCGATACCGCCTTCATCAATCAGGCGCTGGAAGCCAACCAAAGAACACTCTTGCTCACCTGCGGCGATGTGCTGCTGGCAGGCGGCAGACACCTGGCCGTAACCGGCGTAGTTATCCGGGTGCAGCGGCTCTTCGATCCAGAACAGGTTGAGATGTTCATAACGCTGGCTGCGGCGCACGGTGGTCTTCGCATCCCAGACGTGGCCGACATCCAGCATCAGATCCACGCTGTCGCCCATCGCGGTGCGCAGCGCTTCCAGATAGCGCAGATCCAGCGCTTCATCGGTGCCAAACGGCTCCCAGCCAAACTTCACGCCAGTGTGGCCAGTATCGATGGCGTGCTGCGCGCGCGCCACCGTCTCTTCGACGCTGTACTGGAACATGTTGGAGGAGTAAACGCGCATCTTGTCGCGCATCGCACCGCCCAGCAGTTCAACAATCGGTTTGCCCAGCGCTTTGCCTTTGATGTCCCACAGGGCGATATCAATGCCCGCCATCGCCTGCAGCACGGCACCGTTGCGTCCGTAATAGATGGTGGCTTTGTGCATCTTCTTCCACAAACGGCCGGTCTCCAGCGGGTTCTCGCCGATCAGCAGCGATTTCAGTCCTGTGACCATGGTGTGCGAATAGGGTGCTTCGATAATGGCTTTGGTGACATACGGGCTGCCATCCACTTCACCCCAACCGGTGATGCCCGCATCGGTGGTGATTTTGATAAGCAGTGCATCCTGCGAGCTATCGGTGCGCTGCTCAATAACCGGCAGACGCAGATAAAACGCTTCAACGTTGGTGATCTTCATCGTGGTTTTCCTGGTGTAAAGGCAATCAATAAAGCATCAGCCCACAGCGGAACGCTGCTGTCGGCGTTGCGTAATCAAGGTCTCGTAATCCACATCCAGTGCCTGAATGCGGATGTGGTTTTCAATTTCATCGGTCATCTGCGCGATATCGCCCTCGGCGAACACGTTGATCAGTCGCTGGTGCTCTTCAATGATGTCGCTCATCGATTTGCCCATGGTGGAGAGGCCAAAAATCACCGTCAGCTGGCGCGCAATTGACTCCCACAAATTGCTCAATACCGGGTTGTGGGCGAAGCTGCACAGCGTGCGATGGAAATCGGTGTCCGCCGAGGCAAAGCCATACACATCATCGTTTTGCATCATGGTTTGCATCTGTGCCACGCCCTGATACAGCTGATTAAGTTGCTCGGCGCCATTGCGTCCGGCTTCAATCGCGCGGCGGCAGGCCAATGTTTCCAGTGGGATGCGCACATCAATGATCTGCTCCAGCCGCTGATGGGAAATCTCCATCAAACGGATGCCTTTATACGGCTCGCTGGTGACGATGCCCTGACTTTCAAGAATGCGCAGCGCTTCACGGATCGGCACGCGGCTCATGCCAAGTTTTGCCACCAGATCCGGTTCGGCAACACGGTCGCCGGGTAAAATCAATCCGCGCGAGGCGGCGCTGAGAATCGCATCGACGGCGTGATCGACCAGCGTGCGCGGACGCGCAGCTTGCCAGTGGCCGTCTGAAGCGGCTTCCTGCGCCAGCGGTGCGCTGCTTTTACGGCTTGGGGTGGATGATTTTCCTGCCATGGTGATTGTCCTGTTTATACCTGCCGGGTCACGAACTGACCAAAGCCGGGTTCAACCTGCATCTGGTCATCCTGGAATACCGTGACACCACGAATAAGTGTGCGCACCACTTTACCCTGACAGCGCATCCCTTCAAATGCGCTCCACTTGCCGAGTCCCTGGAATTTTTCCCCCTCCACGATCCAGCTCTGCTGCGCATCGATAAACACCAAGTCGGCATCGAAGCCGGGTGCAATAGCGCCTTTTTTGCCCCACAGCTGGAAGGCTTTAGCCGGGCCGCTGGCGGTCATGCGGGCAAATTCCGTAAGGGCCAGACCACGATCGATATGCGCCGCGCTGAAGAACATCGGGCTTAATGTCTCAACACCGGTTAGCCCCATACCGGCGTCCCAGATGCTGGCTTCACCGGCTTGTTTCTGTGCCGGGGTGTAGGGGCAGTGGTCAGAGGCAATCATGTCGACGTCGCCGCGCAGCAGCACCTGCCACAGCGCATCCACCACCGGACGTGGGCGGATCGGCGGGCCACAGCGCGCATTCGGTCCAATGCGCACCAGATCGTCTTCATCCAGAATCAGATAGTGCGGACAGGTTTCGAAACTGGCGCGCACCTTACTTTTGGCGGCGACGATGGTTTCGGCGGCACGCGCGGAGCTGACGTGCACGATGTGGCAGCGCGCGCCGGTCTCTTCCGCCACCGCCAAAACGCGACCCACGGCTTCGATTTCGGCGATTTCTGGCCCGGCCAGCGCATGCGCGCGGGTATCTTTGCGTCCAGCGCGGCGCAGTTCGCTGCCGGCACCGATCAGAATGTCGTGGTTCTCAGCGTGGACGCCAATCAAACCGTCAAAGGTGGCCAGTTCACGCATCGCACGCAGCAAGCCATCATCGTCGAGGCGCGGTAAGCCTTTCTCGTCAGTGGCTTCACCATTGGGCGCGCCGCTACACAGGAACGCTTTGAACGCCAGTGCGCCCGCCTGATCCAGCGCCGCTAACTCGTGCACATTGCGGCCATCCAGTCCGGCCCACATGGCGTAATCCACCGAGCAGTTGTCCGCCAGCCAGCGCTGCTTGGCGGTGAAGTTAGCGAGGCTGGTGGCGGGCGGCAGTGAGTGCGGCATCTCAACGATGGTGGTGACGCCGTGCGCAGCCGCACCACGCGTGCCTTCGCGCAGCTCCTGTTCAGGGAAATCGTGCGAGCCGGTGAAATGGGTATGCACATCAATCGCGCCGGGTACGATGATTAGCCCCTGCGCATCAATGATCTCATCGACGCCGTCAGCGAGGGCACCCGGCATCAGCAGGCCGCTGATTTTGCCATTCTCAATCAGCACATCGGCGGGCGCGGCGCGGGTTTCTGTCACTACCAGGCCGTTGATAATTAATTGTTTCATCACTCTGCTCCTGCTTGCGTCACCAGTGCGCCATAGGGCACGGGTTGAGAAGGATCCAGCCAGCCGATGTCGCTCAGCAGTTGGCTGAAGTGGTTAAATTCATCGGCTGGAATCAGGCCGCTGGGTGCGAAGACGTGGGATTGCTGATACGCGGCTAAACCGGTGATCAGCGCATCAAGCGGATAATCGGGGTAATAGCGTTGCACGCTCGCCGCCAGTGTTTCGGCGTCATGGGTGGCGATCCACGCCAGTGCCTGTTTGATGGCGCGTGAGAAGGCAGCAAACGCAGCGGCTTTCTCCGTGAGGACATCGGCGCGTGCAATATAGGCGCTCCACGGCACCTTGCCACACAGTGAGGCGAGGCTGCTGATGCTGCTTAATTGCCCGGCGGCAATCGCTGGTGCCAGCATATGCATGGCGTGCAGCGCGTAATCAGCTTCACCGTTAGCCACAGCCGCGAAGTCGCGGGCCTGATCGCCGCTACCGGCAATCAGCTCCACCTGATCCAGCAAACCGTGCTCTGCCAGCAGCCAGCGGAAGGTCAGCGTGGCGGTGCCGACATTACCGACATCCAGCACGCGTTTACCGCGCAAATCATTCAGCTGAAAATCGGGCTGAGTCTTTGCTGCCGCCAGAAACCACGGATTAGCGGCGACCGAGGCGCAAAAGCACTGCAACTCAGCGCCGTGCTGCTGGTAATGCTTCATCACCACCATCGGTCCGCCCAGCGTGAGATCCGCTTCGCGGCTCAACACAGCCGGCACTTGTCCGCCCTGCACGGTGTGCCCGCCCGATGCGCTGGTGGTGAAGGTGACCTGCAACTGCTCGGCGGCGAACAAGCCGAGGCTGTCGGCCAAATAGTGGGCGCAGTAATAGATGCGGGATTCGCTGGCATCGCCCTGATTGAAGATTAACGTCTGCATCAGCCACGCACCTCCGTAACAAAACTGCCGTTGAGCGCAGCCATGTCGCTGACGCCGCACCAGTGGCTAATGGCGGTGATTTCATTGATCCAGCCGGAGAGCAGATCGAACACCGCGCTTTCGCCACCTGCTACCAGGGCGCTGATGATCGGTCGCACGCTGAGTGACAGCGAGGCGCCGAGGCAACGTGCCACCACAGCATCGCTGCCGCAGCGCACGCCGCCATCCAGCAGCAGCGGCAGACGAGTGACCGCCTGTAAATCGGCGAGCTGATCGACCGGTGTGGCCCAGCGCGCGCTTTGGCGCAGGCCAATATTCGAGGCGATGATGCCGCTCACACCGTGCTGTGCCGCCGGTGCCGCATCGTCATGATGCAAAATGCCTTTTAGCCACAGCGGCAGTTGACGCGCAGCGCAGTGTGCGGCCACCTCGTCAATTTCCTGCCAGCGCCACACCGGAAAGGCCGGCAAGGGTTCAACGCCTGGTTGCGTGCCGCCGACGGTGTGCCAGCCGCGCTGTTTGAGCGCTTCACCAATTGAGAAGCCGCCTGGCTGTAATCCCGGCACCGGATGCACCGGTGCCAGCACGGTGAGAACGATATTTTTGAATCCGGCTTGTGCAGCCTGATCGATCAAATCTTTGATACGCCCAACATCACCTGCCGCGCGTAGCTGAAGCCAGCAGCGGTCGTACTCCGCGCCAATCTGTTCCAGCGGCGTGACCGTCTCTTCGGAGATCACCAGCGGCAGTTGCAGACGTTTACAGGCGCGGGCAATCGGCAGCAATCCCTCTTCATGGAAGATGCGATCACCCGCAAAGGCACCGACGCCGAGCGGAGCAGACCAGCTTTGATTGAGGATGGTGGTCTGGGTGCTGATCGCCTCATTGCCCTGCAGTACACGCGGCAGCAAGCGAAAACGGCGCAGCGCCTGCTGGTTAGCATCCGGTTCGTCAGCGATCGCATCGGCGGGCTGCCCCTGCATATAGCGGAACAGCGCATCGCCAAGACGTTCACGCGCCGCAAGATCATGCATTGGCATGCTGGGCCTCCGTGGCATTTTCATGTTCGAGGAAGGTGGCAAAAGCCGGCGTTTTGGGATTCTGCAAAATCGCCGGTGGCCCTTCTTCAATCAGCGCCCCGTTCTGCAGGAACACCACGCGATCGGCCACGCCCGCCGCGAAGGCAATGTCATGGGTACTGATAATCATGGTAATGCCGGTTTGCGCCAGGCTGCGCATGGTCTGGTTCACTTCACGCACCAGCTCAGGGTCGAGCGCTGAGGTCGGCTCATCGAACAGCAGGATTTGCGGTTCTGCTGCCAGCGCACGGGCGATGCCGACACGCTGTTTCTGCCCGCCTGATAGCTCATGCGGCAGCGAGGCGGCGAAATCCTGTAATCCCACCATCTTCAGGGCACGCATTGCTTTAGCGCGGGCGATTTCGGGTTGGGCACCCTGCACCCGTAGCAGAATACTCATCACGTTTTCCAGCGCGGTGAGGTGATCGAACAGCGCGAAGTGCTGGAACACGATACCGATGCCGGATTTGGCGCGGTTAGCCGGCAGATGGCGGGCAGCCAGTGGGCGGCCGTTTTCATCGCTGCCCATAAAGTGGCCTTCGGTCTGAATGGTGCCGCTACTGCGTGGCGTCAGCGCCAGAATCGATTTCAACAGGGTACTTTTACCGGAGCCGGAACGACCGAGCAGCACCACGACTTCGCCACGGCGTACAGTCAGCGACAGGGATTTCAGTACCGCTTTACCGGCGTATTCGACGCACAGGTTGTCGACTTCCAGCACCGGTGCGGCGGTTTGCGTATCCCAGCGACGTTTCGGCAACTGCATCGCCATCACGTCCGCTTCCGGTGGCAGTTTTGCCAACCGCGCACGGGCACGGCGGGCACGCTCATCAAGGTTATAAAACTTCTCCAGCCACCACTGACCGCCTGCCAGCAGCGTAGAGAGAATCAGGTAAATGCCGCCCGAAGCGACCAGCACCGGAATAAACAGGAAGTTCTGCGATACGATGGCCTGGCCACGCATCGTCAACTCATTCACACCCACTACAGAAGCCAGCGAAGTGGATTTCAGCAGGCCGACGGTTTCATTGCCCATGGTCGGCAGAATGGCGCGCAGTGCTTGCGGAATCACCACGTGGATCATCTCTTTGGTGCGCGAATAGCCAAAGGCCTGCGCTGCCATGCTCTGATCGCGATCGGTGGCCATAATGCCGCCGCGAATAATCTCGGCACAGAAGGCGGTTTCATTAATCATCAACGCCAACAGGGCGCTGGTGAACGGGCTGAAACGCAGGCCGAACTCTGGCAGTACGTTGTAGAGCAGAATCAGTTGCAGCAGCACCGGCGTGCCGCGCAGCAGATAGATGTACGTTTTCACCGGCACACGGATAAACCAGTGCTTTGAGGTGCTGGCCAACGCCAGGAAAAAGCCAATCAGGATGCCGCCCGCTAATGCGCCTACCAGCAGCTGAACAGCGATGACGGCCCCTTCCCACAGGTAAGGGAAGGTCAGGTACTTAAGAAAATCATCCAAGGCGTTATCTCCCTCAATGCGATCGCTTGGGTTGCCCGTGAAGCAGCAACCCAATTGATCCGACTGAGTTTATGCATTAACCACGTGCAACAACCGGGCGTTCAGCCGCGCTGCCCTGACCCCAGTAATCCAGCAATTTCTTCTGCGCACCGCTCTCCTGAATCACCTTCATCGCATCCATCACTGCACTGCGCAGCGTGGTGTTGTCTTTGGCGATGGGGAAGCCAACCATGATCGGCAGGTCAACGGTAAAGCCGCTTTCCAGCGTTTTGTCAGCTTTGGCGATGGCGATGGCGGATCCGGCTTCAGTCAGATAGATGTCGGCGCGACCGCTTTTCACCGCCTGAATACTGTTGTCAGTGTTCTGCACCATCAGCATGCTGACTTCTGGCTTACCCGCGGCGGTGCATTTGGCGCTCTGCTCGGGCACTAACTTGTTGGCTTCGTAAGAACCGGCAGCGGCGGCCACGGTTTTGCCGCACAGGTCATCCACGGTGGTGATTTTCTTTGGATTGCCCTTCGCCAGAATCGAGCCATCCTGCACCTGCATGGAGGCGACAAAAGCGATCTGCTTCAGACGTTCATCGGTGACATACAGCATCGGACCGATATCGGCACGACCGCTGGAGATGGAGGTCAGCAGCACGTTGAACGAACCGGTCTGATAACTGTGTTTTGCCCCAAGGCAGCTGCTGATACGTTCGAACAGCGAAGGATCGAGACCTTCAATAATGCTTGGGTCTTTTTCGGAAGGGGCTTCGAAGCCTTTGGTGTAGCCACCCAGGCCTACCACCAGATCTTTGCCTTTGAGTGACGGGTATTTGGTCTGCAGCGCCTTGCACTGCGCCATCGCCGCAAAATCGCTGGCGGTTGGCGTAATCGGGTCGGTGCTGGCGGCATGGGCGCTGGAAAGGCCTGCTAACAGCGTGCCGGTGATGCCAGAGATCAGTAATGCGATGCGTGCAAATTTCATAATAAGGTTCCCCTGGTGCTGGTGAATGTGTAAGCGATGACCTTGTGTTTTATGAACGTCTTACGGCTTTTATCGGTACTGCGACTTCAATAACCTCTTGCAACATCAACCTGGTTGCGCAGCGGATGGCCACTGCGGAAACGCACCAGGTTATCGATAAACACCTCAAGGCAGCCCTCAAGGTAGGCACTGTGATCGTCCAGACTGCAGTGCGGTGTCATCACCACGCCCGGCGTGCTCCACAGCGCATCGTCTACTGGCAGCGGCTCTTGCGGATAAACATCCAGAACCGCACCGGCCAGTTCACCGGCGCACAGTTTTTCGCGCATCGCGGTGTAGTCGAACACGGCGGCACGGCCGACAATCACGATGCCGGCGCGGGCAGGCAGCAGATCGAGACGGCGACGGTCAAACAACTTGTCTGTCTGGGGCGTGAGCGGCAGTGTTGAGACCAGGACATCCACCTGCGGCAGAACATCGTCCATCGCATCAATGCGAATACATCGCGCTACGTCGGCATCACACTGGCCGCTGCGCGTCACACCAATCACACGGTAGCCCTGCGCGGTCAGCCGTTTCGCCGCTGCGGCACCGATACCGCCGACGCCGAGCAGCAAGACCGTTTTGCCATGCACGCAGCCGCCGAAGGTGGGGCGCCACAGGCGCTGAGCTTGATCCTGCAGAAAACCCGGAATGCCAAAGTTGAACATCAACGCCGCCATCATAATGAACTCGGCGCCTTTATCGCCGTGCACGCCGGACGCATTGGTCAGCGTCACGCCCTCCGGCAGATGTGCCAGCCACTGCTCAACGCCGGCGGACATCACCTGCACCCAGCCGAGACGTGGTGCGCTGAAGGTATCGAGCGCCAGCTTGCGTCCGCTCCACAAAATGTCGCTGGTGGCGAGGAAATCTGCGGTATGCGCGGCCTGGCTGTTTTCGCTCAGGGTAAAGTGACCGCGCAGTTGCGGATGGGCATCCAACAGCTGTTGCAGGTGCTGCGGGGTCAGATGTAATGCCTGCGGGGCGCTGGCGTCGTTTTCGATATGAATATGCATCAGCGCATCGCCGTGACTTCCATCTCGACCAGCAGGTCAGGATGGTTGAGTTGAATACCGACGGTGGCGCGTGCCGGGAAGGGGAACTGGAAGAACTCGCTATACGCCGCGTTCATCTCACTGAAGGTGCTGAGGTCGGTGAGATAGATCGTCACGCGCACCACGTTATCGAAGGTCATCTGCGCTTCGCTCAATAGATCGCCGACGTTTTTCAATACCTGGCGCGTCTGGCTGGCGATGTCATTGCCCTTGATCTCACCGCTGTAGGGGTCAATCGCCACCTGGCCGGAGATAAACAGCATCGGTTCGTGCAGTACGGCGGCGGAAAGCGGAGCCGGGCCCATTGGGCGGTCACTGGCATTCATTCCTGGATAAGCAATCGCGGTCTTCATGGTGAAATTCCAAGCAAAACTGTTTCACCGCAATTTCGTATACGATTATACAAGTGTCAATGCGCGATTTTTGACCATCGGGTCGAAAAGGTGATGCCTGTCACGTAATAGGATTTGATTATAGCGTGGTTAATTTTATGAAAAATAAGGGTTAAGTGAGGGTGTGACGCGCTCGCGGAGATGTTGGATTGAATCGTATACGATTTTCTTATCGCAAGGTTACAGCCGGTTAAACCGTGGCAAAACCCCTCCCCGGCGCGCCAGGATTTCCGGCTGCACAATCCGCGGTCAAAGGGTATACTGTCGCACTCTTTTTTAATCGACCCTTATCGCGTACTCAACATGCAAAAGTTTGATACCAAGACCTTTCAGGGCCTGATCCTGACCTTGCAGGATTACTGGGCGCGTCAGGGCTGCACCATCGTCCAGCCGCTGGACATGGAAGTGGGCGCTGGCACTTCACACCCAATGACCTGCCTGCGCGCCATTGGCCCAGAGCCGATGGCTACCGCCTATGTGCAGCCTTCACGCCGTCCTACCGATGGTCGCTACGGTGAAAACCCGAACCGTTTACAGCACTACTATCAGTTCCAGGTGATGATCAAACCTAACCCGGACAATCTGCAGGAGCTGTACCTGGGTTCACTGCAAGAGCTGGGCCTGGATCCGACCGTACACGATATTCGCTTCGTGGAAGATAACTGGGAAAACCCTACGCTGGGTGCCTGGGGGCTGGGTTGGGAAGTGTGGCTCAACGGCATGGAAGTGACGCAGTTCACTTACTTCCAGCAGGTGGGCGGCATGGAGTGTAAGCCAGTGACGGGTGAGATCACTTACGGACTTGAGCGCCTGGCGATGTATATCCAGGGCGTCGACAGTGTTTACGATCTGGTGTGGAGCGATGGTCCATTTGGCCAAACCACCTACGGTGAAGTGTTCCACCAGAACGAAGTGGAGCAGTCGACCTACAACTTTGAGTACGCGGATGTGGACTTCCTGTTCTCCTGCTTCGAGCAGTATGAGAAAGAAGCGCAACAGCTGCTGGCGCTGGAAAAACCCCTGCCGTTGCCAGCTTATGAGCGCATCCTGAAAGCGGCACACAGCTTTAACCTGCTGGATGCACGCAAGGCGATCTCGGTAACCGAGCGTCAGCGCTATATCCTGCGTATCCGCACCCTGACGAAAGCCGTGGCGGAAGCCTATTACGCGTCTCGTGAGGCGCTCGGTTTCCCCATGTGCAATAAAAACAAGTAAGAGGCAGCCATGACCGATAAAACTTTCCTGGTGGAAATTGGCACCGAAGAGTTGCCTCCGAAAGCCCTGCGTAGCCTGGCAGAAGCCTTTGCTGCGCACTTTACCGCAGAACTGGACAGCGCCGGTTTAGCACATGGCGAGGTGAGCTGGTTTGCCTCTCCACGCCGTCTGGCGCTGAAGGTGGCCCAATTGGCCACAGCGCAGGCCGATCGTGAAGTGGAAAAACGTGGCCCAGCGATTGCTGCTGCGTTTGATGCCGATGGCAATGCCACCAAAGCAGCCGAAGGTTGGGCGCGCGGTAACGGCATCACCGTGGATCAGGCTGAGCGTCTGAGCACGGATAAAGGCGAATGGCTGGTGCATCGCGCTTCAGTGAAAGGCGAGAGTGCTCAGGCACTGCTGCCCGCGATGGTGGCAACCGCACTAAGCAAGCTGCCGATTCCAAAACTGATGCGCTGGGGCGCAAGCGACGTGCAGTTTGTCCGTCCGGTACATACTGTGACGCTGCTGTTGGGCGATGAGCTGATCCCGGCGACGATTCTCGGTATTCAGTCCGATCGCGTGATTCGCGGCCACCGCTTTATGGGCGAGTCAGAGTTCACACTCGACAACGCCGATCAGTATCCGCAATTGCTGCTGGAGCGCGGCAAAGTGGTGGCTGATTTTGCGACCCGTAAAGCCAAAATCAAAGCGGATGCGGAAGCGGCGGCGCAGCAGTTGGGCGGTATCGCCGATCTGAGCGACAGCTTGCTGGAAGAAGTGGCCTCGCTGGTGGAGTGGCCAGTGGTGCTCACCGCGAAATTCGAAGAGAAGTTCCTCGCGGTGCCTGCTGAAGCGCTGGTTTACACCATGAAGGGTGACCAGAAGTACTTCCCGGTGTACTCCGCTGACGGTAAATTGCTGCCAAACTTTATCTTCGTCACCAACATCGAATCTAAAGACCCGCAGCAAATCATCTCCGGTAACGAAAAGGTCGTGCGCCCGCGTCTGGCCGATGCCGAGTTCTTCTTCAACACTGACCGTAAAAAGCGTCTTGAAGATAACCTGTCGCGTCTCGAGACCGTACTGTTCCAGAAAGAGCTGGGTACGCTGCGTGATAAAACGGACCGCATTCAGGCGCTGGCGGGCTGGATCGCCGCTCAGATTGGTGCCGATGTGAACCACGCCACCCGCGCGGGCCTGCTGTCGAAGTGTGACCTGATGACCAACATGGTCTTCGAGTTCACCGATACTCAGGGCGTGATGGGCATGCACTATGCACGTCATGATGGCGAAGCCGAAGATGTCGCGGTGGCGCTGAACGAGCAGTATCAGCCGCGCTTTGCCGGTGATGCACTGCCATCGAACCTCGTGGCTTGTGCTGTCGCAATCGCTGACAAGATGGATACCCTTGCGGGCATCTTCGGCATTGGTCAGCATCCAAAAGGCGATAAAGACCCGTTCGCACTGCGCCGTGCTGCGCTGGGCGTGCTGCGTATTATCGTTGAGAAGAACCTGCCACTCGATCTGCAAACCCTGACCGAAGAAGCGGTGCGTCTCTACGGCAGCAAGCTGAGCAACGGCAAAGTGGTGGATGAAGTGATCGACTTCATGCTGGGTCGTTTCCGTACCTGGTATCAGGAAGAGGGCCACAGCGTCGACACCATTCAGGCCGTGCTGGCACGTCGTCCAACCCGCCCGGCGGACTTCGATGCGCGCATGAAAGCGGTTTCCCACTTCCGTACGCTGGAAGCGGCATCGTCGCTGGCTGCGGCCAACAAGCGTGTGTCCAACATCCTGGCGAAAGCCACCGAAACCCTGAACGACAGCGTGCAGGCATCTCTGTTGAAAGAGAACGCTGAGATCCAGCTGGCGACTTTCGTGACGGCGTTGGGTGACAAGCTGCAGCCGTACTTCGCGGAAGGCCGCTATCAGGATGCGCTGGTGGAGCTGGCACAATTGCGTGAAGCGGTCGATAACTTCTTCGATAACGTGATGGTGAACGCCGATGAAGCGGAAGTGCGTATTAACCGCCTGACGCTGCTGGCGCAATTGCGCGCGCTGTTCCTGCAGGTGGCGGATATCTCTCTGCTGCAGTAACTGATGTTGAAGTGAGCCGAAGGGACGAGAAATCGTCCCTTTTTGTTTTTAAAATTCGGCGCTGACTTCCTGGGAGTGGTGCAAGATGCGCCCAATAAAGATCTCATCAACCTCAGCACGGTAAATCACAATGTGCTGACCGAAGGAAAGTGAATAGATTTGATAACCTAAATCAGGCCGTTTTCGCCCTAAATCGAACAGGGCAATTTTATCGAAGAGCTGGGAAAATTTAAGGTTGTAAGCGTCTGCGAGTTGCTCCCCAAAATTCCAGTATCCGTAAATCCAGATTTTCATCAAATCGGCATCAGCTTCCGGTTTTATCGTGATCATCCTTTTCATAAATGCCCACCCTGGCTTTTGCTCGTCTCAGAAAATCTTCATGGTCCCACTCTTTACCAGGACCGCTCTCGAATCCTTGTCTTACCAATTCTTTTAGCGCCTCCAGCTTCGACGCCGCCTGCTTCTCACGCAGTAAACGCAGCGAGTCGCGCACCACCTCGCTTTGAGTACGGTAATCACCGGAAGCCACCAGAGATTCAACAAACTCGCGCAGTTCATCACCTAAATCGATTGTCATGGTACGTGCCATCATCGTGCCCCAATGTAAGAAATATTCTTACATCCTGGCACATTTTTGAGCAATGCGGAATCGGCGTTGCAGCGCAGTTACAGCGACAACTGCGATGCAACGCGAAGGATTAAGTGCTGGTGTCGAACAGGCGGGCATCGCGCAGCAGGTGATCGTTGCCACGACGGCGGGTGAAACCGCTGCGGTCGAAGAATTCCAGAATCTGTACCGCGATTTTACGCCCGGTACCGAGCTGATTGCGGAAATCGGCGGCGCTGGTGCTGCCACCGTTGGCGTCACGCTGGCGAATCAGATCGGCGAAGATCTGGATCTGGTCACTGCGGTAATAGCGATCGCGCACGATCGCCGTGATATGACCGAGGCGCGCGGCGGAGAGCAGCAGGCTGCGAATGGTTTCTTCATCTTGCTGGGTGGCCAGTGCGATGTCGCGTACCCATAGCGGCTGGTCACTGAACAGTGGGCCAACCTGCTGCCACAGCGCTTCTTCCTGGGGATTGAAGCGCGGTTCGAAATCCGGCAAATGCAACCAGCCTTGCCGGTGCTGCAACTGGCCTTGTGAAAGCAGCCGATCGATCAATGCGATAACCTGTTCCGGCGGCTGGTGGGGGAGAGCCACGCGACGCAATCGATCGCGACCAATGCCGGGCACTTCAGGGTGCTGCTGATGAAACGCGGTGAGCGCTTCCAGCAGTCGCTGCTGCCAGTCATTGGCCTGTTCCACAGCCATGATGGCGCTGCCGAGTCGCACGGGCGCCACCTTGTCCAGCAGGTTGTTGAGTGCATCGTCACTCAGCTGGCGTGCCCAACTCAGCTCGGCCATGTCGACGGGTTGCTGAGCCAGGTGCGACTGCAGACTCTCTTCATCGGCTTCCGCCGCCGCCAGCTGTTGCAGCCAGTCAAGATAATCAGGATGGCGCTTGCCGCGTTTCTTGCTGTTCAGCAGCAGCACCCGTCCGCCACCGAGCGTGAGTTGTGCATTGCTGTCGCGGATAATCAGCCGATCGTTTTCCGCCAGCCACAGCGGCTCGTTGAGCACCAGTTCCGCCAGTTCGCCCGCAATCAGGTTCAGTCGGCCAGTCACATGACTGGCGGCATGGTGAAGATGTACCGGCTGCGAGGGATTTCTTAACGGCTGTAGCAAACGCAGCGCCACGATCAGTCGCTGGGTGCCCGAAGGTTGCGGTTGTGCCAGCAGCCAGTCACCGCGCGCAATCTGGTCTTTCTCCACATCGCCGACGATATTCAGCGCGATACGTTCTCCAGCCTGCGCACGCGTTACCGACTGATTCTGCGCATGCAGCGAACGCACGCGCACGGGCAAATTGAGGCGGCTGAGCCACAACGTATCACCCACGCTGACTTCACCCGCCAGGGCGGTGCCGGTGACCACTAATCCGCTGCCTTTGAGGGTAAACGCGCGGTCAATGGCGAGGCGGAAGCGGCGACCCATATCGACATCCGGTGCGCGTAGTTCACTCAAGTGCTGGCGCAGCGCGTCGATGCCTTGCTGGGTGGTACTGCTGGTGACAAATTGCGGTACTGCCAGCCAGCCCAGTTGCTGCGTCAACTCCGCCACCTGATGCTGCACTTCAGCGATACGGACGGCGTCGACGCGATCCGCTTTGGTCAACGCCACGCTAAGCGGGGGTTGCCCGACCAGGCTTAGCAGTTGCAGATGCTCACGCGTTTGCGGCATCACACCGTCGTCGCACGCTACCACCAGCAGTGCATGATGAATACCGCCGATGCCCGCCAGCATATTGGCGAGGAATTTCTCGTGTCCTGGCACATCGATAAAGCCCACAACGCGGCCATCCGGTTGCGGCCAGTAGGCATAGCCAAGATCGATGGTCATGCCGCGCCGTTTCTCCTCAGGCAGGCGATCGGCATCGACACCGGTTAACGCCTGTAGCAGTGCGGTTTTACCGTGATCGACGTGTCCAGCGGTGGCGATAATCATGTGGTTAAGGTCCGTATCAGCGCCGCTTCATCTTCAAGGCAGCGTAAATCCAGCCACAGTCTTCCTTCCTGGATGCGGCCAATCACCGGTTGTGATAATGCACGCCAGCGCTGCGCCAGTGCATCCAGCGAGCTGCCGTGAGATTCACGTGGGCTAAACGTGATGGCAAAACTCGGTAAGCGTTCAACGGGTAATGAACCGCTGCCGATTTGCGACGAGCAGGCGGCGATATTAAGGGAAAAATCAGCGCCATAGGCGTGTTCCAGCGCAGGCATCAGCCGTTCGGCCTGCTGCAAAATCTCGTGTGACGATCGCGTCAACAAGCGCAGGGTGGGCAGCGCTTCGCGCAATGTTTCCGGCTGGCGATAAAGCTGCAAAGTGGCTTCCAGCGCAGCCAGCGTCATTTTATCCACGCGCAAAGCACGCTTGAGCGGATGCTGTTGCAGCCGATCGATAAGCGCCTGTTTGCCGACGATAATCCCCGCTTGCGGGCCGCCCAGCAGTTTATCGCCGGAAAAACTCACCAGATCCACACCGGCGGCAATCAGCTGTTGCGGCATCGGCTCGGCGGGCAAATTAAAAGCGGTCATGTCGATGAGCGAACCGCTGCCTAAATCAGTGATCACCGGCAGCTGATGTTGCGCCGCCAACGCCACCAGCTCGGCTTCCGCTACCGCATGGGTGAAGCCCTGAATCTGGTAGTTGCTGGTATGCACCTTCATCAACAAACCGGTGTTGTCGCTGATGCCAGCACGATAATCTTTCAGATGGGTACGATTAGTGGTGCCGACTTCAACCAGCTGGCAGCCCGCCTGGCGCATCACATCGGGGATGCGGAATGCGCCGCCGATTTCGACCAGCTCACCGCGTGAGACAATCACTTCGCGACCTGGCGCCAGTGCTGCCAGCATCAGCAACACGGCGGCGGCATTGTTATTCACGATACAGGCCGCTTCAGCCCCCGTCAGTTCACACAGCAGCGCACTCACCGCACGATCGCGATGGCCACGTGACGCATCATCCAGCGCATATTCCAGCGTGACCGGCTGGCGCAAGCAGGCAGTGACCGCCTCAATCGCGCGCGTGCTTAACTGCGCACGGCCCAGGTTGGTGTGCAGCACCGTGCCGGTGAGATTGAACACCGGACGCAGCGCGCTTTGTTGCTGCTGTTGCGCGCGGCGCTGCGCTTCCTCTGGCCAGTTAAGATGCCAGCCGGGTAAAGTTTGATGCTGTTGAATATGGGTGCGTGCTTCTTGCTGCATGGCGCGCAGCTGGCGGGTGGTAAACGCGGTGCCCGTCTGCAGCAGCAGCGGCTGCATCGCGGGATCGCGCAGCAGGCTGTCGATAGCAGGCAGTTGTGAATACAGTGTTTTCATCGGGTGGCTTAGCTTAGCTGGAAGGCGGAACGGTGCGGGCAAAACTCTCCCGCGCAAACAACGTATCGGCCAGCTTGATCAATGCCGGGCGGTTCACGCACCAGTTAGGCAGCACCCGGCGGAAGTTGAGATAACCAATCATGCAGCCAGTGGCGATGTCGGCCAGATTGAGCGTACCGCTGTTCAAGAGTTCACCCTGGGCCGCCGCCGTTTCCAGCGCATCCAACCCACGCAAAATTTTCTCGCGATTACGCATTAGCACTTCTTCGGATTGTTGATCGCCGGGGCGCATCTGTTCGCGCACAATCATCACGGCGGCATCGTTGATGCCATCGGCGAGCTTTTCCAGCTGACGTACCTGCAGAGCGAGCAGGGCGTCATCCGGCAACAGAGCAGGGGCGTCACCGCGTAGCTCAATGACCTGGGCGATAATCGAAGAATCAAACCAGGTGAGATGGTTATCGTCTACCAGTGCAGGCACTTTGCCCAGCGGGTTATAGTGCGGCACGTGGCTGTCTTCCACCCAAGGCGACTGGTTAACAAATTCGAACACCAGGCCTTTTTCCAACAGGATCACTGAAATTTTGCGGACAAAAGGGCTGGTGTAGCTGCCAATCAGTTTCATCAGGTGTTTCCTTTGCGACAGAGATAGGTACACAAATTGTAGCGGCGCGATTTATTACACGTTGTTGTCTGGCTCAAAAACAGCGCGATAAATCGTGCCGCGACAGTTCGTAGGAAAGCGGCAATTTGCTCAATCCCCAGGAAACATAAATGGATTCAGGCTGCTGCGCGCAAAGCCTTCCTGCTCCATACGCGCATCCAGCACCAGTGAGGCCAGGTCATCGGCCACCGGTTCCACCGCCGGATCCTTCTCCTGATACAACATCTTCAGATAGGTGCCGCAGTCACCACAGCTTTCGGCTTTCACTGCGGCTCTTTCGCTGTCGAGTGACCAATAGTGCAGGTCGCGCGTTTGCTCGCAGTTGGAGCACTTACTGCGCACCACATACCATTCACTTTCACACAGATTACAGTGTAGATAACGCAGCCCCTGCTGGCCCACATCCATATGCACCACGCTGGTCACCGGCACGCTGGCGCACACCGGGCAGAACTGGCGATGCTCGCCGTATTCTGCGCGGGCTTTGCCTGGGATCAGCGCTGCCATCTGCGCCCAATAGATCGAAAGCGCTGCCCAAATAAACGGGGCTTTATCGCTGCTGACCTGCGCAAAATCACCCTCCAGTAGCGCACTGGCCAGGCCTTCCAGCTCGGAAGAGGAGGCTTTTTCCAGGTTCTCCAGCACCGCCAATGCCTGGCCGCTCATCTCGGGCTTCAGCTCGGCAATCAGCGAATGCAGCAGACGCTGCCAGTGGGCATCGCGGGGATAGGTGTGAATATCGAGCGGCGGCTTGCCCTGTTCGGCGCTTTCGGCCAAACGCTGGCGCAAATCGAGTTGCAGCGGATGATCGTACAGCACGATGTCTTGCGCCTGCGCGATCACGGCAGCAAAGCGCAGATAATCGCCCAGCGGATTCTTCGCTGCCAGCTCACGTAAACGCGCTGCACGGCGGCTGTACAGATTTTTCAGCCGAGGGAAAAGCAGCGGCGGAACCTGTTCCGCCGTGTTTTTTTCGCCTTTCTCCAGCTGGTCCTGCGGGATAATGCGAATACTCATTCAGTCGATTTTTCCTGTTTACCGCGCACTT